>JADFXO010000237.1 GCA_015233485.1 Nitrospirota bacterium | reverse complement strand
TTTTTTATATTAGTTTGCAGGTCAAGGTTAAAGTTATCTTTGAAGTAGTCAAACCAGAATGTACTCTTGCCCAATACCCTGTCTGAAACAGATAACAGGGCGTCTATCACCGTATTGCCTGTGACCCATATGCGGTCAGCCGGTATCCCTTCATTTATGAGGTTGGATTGTGCCCATGTGGTTGGAGCAAAATGCAAGTCGGCCAGAACGCTCAACAGATGTCTGTTAATCTCCTCAGGGAAAGGACTATACTTATTGTATGTTCTCAGCCCCGCCTCAACATGGCCAATTGGCACTTTCAGGTAGTATGCCGCCAGTGCGGCGGTAAAGGCGGTAGTTGTATCGCCCTGCACCAATACTATATTGGGCTGTTCTTTTTCTATAACGCATTTTAGTCCGCCTAAGGAATTGATAGTTATATCGAAAAGATCCTGATTTCTCTTCATAATCCCCAAATCATGGCCAGGCTTTATGTCAAATACGCTCATCACCTGATCAAGCATCTCCCTATGCTGCCCCGTTATGCAGACCACCGGTATTATCGTTGATTTGCGGGATATAAGCTGCCGGATTACAGGAGCCATTTTAACGGCCTCGGGACGGGTTCCAAAGACCAATAGAATTTTTATTTTATCTATGGACATCAGCCCTATTTATCTCTTACTGCCGAGGACACTCCGGGGCCGAATGATGCGGAGTCCTCTATCTGTCTCCAATTATCTCTGAACCATTGGATTGCGTTCATAAGCCCATCCTTAAATTCAACTTTAGGCTCATACTCTATCAGCGCCTTTGCCCTCTCGATTGACGCTAAAAGCCTGGCTTTAGTATCCCACTTTCTTCGCTGTACAAAATTAATGCCGGCCTTGTTTCCAACCGCTTCGTTTACCATTGTGGCCAGAGAGATGATACTGGTTTCCCTGCCTGAGGCAAGATTGAACTCCTGCCCGATGGCCGATTCATAATAGCCCGCCCTCATCAGGCCGTCTACAAGGTCGCCCACATAGGTGAAGTCCCTGGTCTCTTCGCCGGTTCCTGTAATCGGCAGAGGCTGGCCTCTCATCGCCCAATAGATAAAATTAGGGATTACGTTTCTGTATTGGCCCGGCACCTCGCCAGGGCCGTATGAGTTAAAAAATCTTGCCTTAGTAACGTTAAGTCCGTAGTGATTTCGAAAAAAATTACAGTAAAGCTCTCCCAACATCTTTGTTATCTGGTAGGGTGTGCTTAGATTCATGGACATAAACTCCTCGGTTAAGGGAAGCGGCGCGGCACTGCCATATATGGAGCAGCCCGATGAGGCAAAGATAAACCTTTCCACTTTACTAAGCAGCGCGTATTCTAAGAGTTTGACAGTTCCAAGCCCATTAACGTGAATATCTTTTTCGGGATAATCCACAGAGTTTTGATTTGCAAAGAAGGCAGCAAGGTGAAATATATATTCCGGTTTCTCAAAAAAAACTCTTTTTAAACTTATATCGTCAGTAACACATCCCTGAACAAACATAATGTTCTTTTTTTGAGGGATATTCCAAGTATAACCCGATGACAAGTCGTCAAGTATTATCACCATCTTAGCGCCTGCTTCGCTTAACTCGGAACACAAATTCGTCCCGATAGCGCCAGCGCCTCCTGTCACAAGAATCACCTTATCTTCATAAATCGCATAATGCGCGCCTTTCATAAAAAGAACCTCCTCATTATTATTTCTCTAAAATAGTTCTTCTAGTTTGTCTATACACTTTTTTCGTGTAAAAGACATAGATGCATAACGAAATCCATTGTCTCCCAACTGTCTCAGGGTGTCACGGTCGCTGTACACCTTACATAATAATTCAGCCGCTTTGGAAGGATCATCTGAGATCTCTGAATATCCGCATGAAGCGCTCCTAATAATTTCATGCCCGTCGCTCTCTTTGTTAAGAAATGCAACAATAGGGACAGACGCCGCCATGTATCCAAGAATCTTTCCCGGCACAACAGGCGTTTTATTCATACTGCTCAGGCAGACAACGCCAACATCTGCATCTTTTACAAGCTCAGGATATTCCTCTTTCGATACGAAAGGCCAAAAGATGACATTGGTAAGATGTGCGGCCTTCTTTTTGAGCCGTTCTTTTTCCATGCCGTCACCAACAATAAGAATACGGATATCGGGCAGGTGCCGGAGCCTGTCGGCAGCTTCTATAAGCAAATCAAGCCCCTGTGATGGGCCAATTACACCGGCAAAGAGAAGCACAAACTTGTCTTCAAGCCCCATCAGTTTCCTGAATCGTCCCGTTCTCTTTGCTTTTTCATAAGGTGTGATATCTATCCAGTTATGAATAATAGCAACTCTGTCCTGCTGTACTTTCTTATTTCGACTTAGAAATGCAGCATTACTGTCTGAATGCACTGCTATGCTGTCTGCTTCAGAATACGCATTCCTTTCCATATGCAAAAAATATTTGATTGCAAAATTGTTTTTCAATATGCCAAGGTCTATGGCATTTTGCGGAAATATGTCCTGGACATTCAAAATAAACTTGGCTCCGCAGACTTTTTTTAATTTGCTTCCAACAATTGACAGCGAAAGAGGCGGACTATATACGATTGCCGTATCAATCTTTTCTCTAAAATATCTTCGAATATTAAGAAAGAATATATGCGGCAGAACAATATATGAGATTCCACGAACGATATAGTTTACCATATGCGAGGGCAGTGTCTTGATTCTTAGTACTTTAATACCGTTTTCATTAGTCACTGGTTCATAAAAAGGGCGCCCGATATCCTGGCTGAGGTTATGCTGCGGATATACTGTTGCGACCATTACATTATACCCCCGCTCGCTCAACACTTCTGCAAGTTCCTGCATAAGATGCCCTGATGAACGGATTTCAGGAGGGTATGAGCTAGTTACAAGAAGAATGTTCATTTATACTCTGATGTCCACGGCTATACCTTCTTCGAGGGATTTTTGTATGTCGAAAACCGCAGCCGTTGACATAAATAACTCTTCCGCGCTAAATAAAGGCTCCACCTTACCGGATGCTACAGATACAAATTGTCTGAGTTCTTCTTTATAACCAATTTGCTGGCTGAGTGTTTTAAATTTGTTAGATTTCCCGGAAGAATAATACCTTGTCAAAGAGAAATCGTCATTTGTCACGACCTTGCCTTCGACAAATATCTCCATTTGCTCCCGGCTGTAGGCTCTGTCGCCTGATGCGGAATATATTATGTTTCCAACAGAACCATCTTCAAATTTAATGACCACAACTACGTTATCGTTGTTTATGGATGTTGTGTTAGTGGAAGATATACGCTCAGCATAGACTCTGGCCGGGTCGCTTTTAGTGAGATATTGCATCAAGTCTACGAAGTGGCACATCTCGCCTATGATTCTTCCACCGCCTTGTTCCTCGGCGTGTACCCAATGGCTGGAGGGTACAAACCCTGCGTTCACCACATAAGAAATCACCATAGGGTCATGTCTTTCCCTGAGAAATTCGCTTATTTTGACCGAATGAGGAGAAAACCTCCGGTTATATCCTACCATTAACACAACGCCAGTGCTGCGTACTCTATCATATATGGATATTATCTTTTGGAGTTCTTCTTTGTTTACACATAGCGGCTTTTCCACGAATACATGTTTTCCAGCCTCAAGAAACTCACAAACCTGTCTGGCGTGCATACTGTGAGGAGTAACCACAAATACGGCGTCTATATCGTTATCGTTGATTAGCTCTTTGTAGTCTGTTGTTGCTTCCTCGAAACCAAACTTTGTTCCGGCGTGAAATGCGTTAGCACCCTTTGAAGTGGATATTTTTTTAAGATGTACTCCCTCAACTGTTTGAAGAGTCGGCAGAAGTACCGACCCGCCAAACAATCCCGCTCCCACTACCGCTGCTGTCAACTGATCTTTTTTCTTAGATACGGGATTATTAAGCCGTAAAACCCTCTTGATTTCACCTTTATCTTCGTAACCAAGAACTACGGCAATAAAGTTTCCAATAGTGCCATCCATTATTGCGCGATATGCATCTTCAGCGTTCTCTATTGAAAATCTATGTGTTATGAGGGTGGCTACGTTTACCAAACCATTTCCAATAAGCCGTAAAAACTCGTCAAGGTTTCTGCCCTCTGTCCATCGTACGTAACCGACAGGATAATCAATGCCGCGATTTTCATAGTAAACGTCTAAAGTGCCTGCCCCACCTCCTTTCGATACGACAATTTCCACTTCTTTGTGCCACAAATCGTTTCTATGCGGATGAATGTCCACAACGCCGACCACGACGACCCTGCCGCCAAAACGCGAGGCATCTACGGCCAGGTCTATAGGTTCCTTACCTTTTGCGGCCGCAGTAACGATAACGGCGTCGGCGCCATATCCTTCTGTTAAACGGTTTACGCCATTTGTAAACTCCTCGGGCGTGGCAAATGCCATATGCACGCCAAACTTCCTTGCCATTTCAGCTTTAGCCGCAACCAGATCCATGCCTATTACCGTAAAGCCGTATGCAACCAATATTTGAACCGTTAGCAGTCCTAAAAGTCCAAGTCCCACTACTGCCACATTTTCGCCCTGGCTAAGTTTTGCTGATCTTATTCCGTGCAGAGCAATTATGCCAAGCGTACCAAAAGAGGCTTCCTCGAAACTAATATGATTGCCATCAGCGAGACGTTGCGGCATATGGGCGCATAGCATCTCGGGCACCGAGATATACTCTGCATGAGATGCATATCCGGCCCCAACACACGCCACTCTGTCTCCCGGCGAAAATTTATGTACATTTGCCCCAACCTCAACAACTATACCCGCTGAGCTATATCCAAGAGGGGTGGGTGTGTCAAGACGGTTAAGAGCCTCTTTGAATGTTTTGAGTATGCCATTTTGCTTAGCCTTTTCACTAAAGCGCTTAACCAGGTCAGGTCTTGCCCTTGCCTTGCCGAGCAGACTTTTTGCGCCTAGCTCTATTATGGAACTTTCGGTTCCGACGCTGATAAGCGAAGCTACGTTTCTTACTAAAACTGTATCTCTGCCACAAATCGGCGCAGGCACATCATCGAGACTCAACTGGCCTGTCCTATAGTTCTGAATGACCTGTTTCATAAATCAAAAGCCATTGCCACAGGTTGCAAAAGACTACTCTCTCTCAGCGACATTGATAATCTATATCCGCTCATGTGTCAGTATGTTTTTCCATATCCTCATGGACGCAGCCAGGATAGTACCTTTCCCGCGTCTTTTAAGAATTGTTTTGGATTTCTATGGTATTTCTTTGAATATGCCCTTCGCAGCAGTGAGCGCAGCGAACTATTATGCCGGTTGAACTCTTTGAACATCAGTTTCACAACTTTTTTGAACTCATCGCGAGAGATATTAGTTGAGAAACAATTGTTGGGACTCTGGTGGCTGTAAATATTGATGTTGTTCTGTTGCTGAAACAGCTTATCACCTTCGACCATATCATAAAATTTAGATCCTGGGTAAGGCGTAAAAATATTCAGATATGCCCAGTTTGGGTTCACCTCTTTCATAAATTTAAGGGTTTCCAAAATCTCCTCTTTCGTTTCAGTAGGAAATCCCATCATAAAAAATCCAGTCCAAAATATTCCATGTTTCTTTAGAATATCTGAAGATTTCCTAACGTCTTCAAGTTTTATTCCTTTATTGATGAGTTGTTGCATACGCTTATTGCCTGATTCAATACCAATATCAACTTTTATACAACCTGCCTTTTTCATCGAAACAGCAATCTCATCGTCTATAAGATCGGCCCGCGTCAGGCAGGCCCATGTAATACCAGTTTTATTCTCTATAAGCATAGAGCATAGCTTCAACACTCTATTTCTATTTACGGTAAAGGAGTCGTCCATGAAATTGATGTGGATGGAATTGAACGTAGTTTTCAGATAATTGATCTCATCAATGACTTTTTCCAGCGGAGAAAACCTCACCTTCCTTTCCCATATTGTTTTTGAATTGCAATATGCGCAGTCGTAAGGACAGCCGCGACTAGTCATGATCCAGCCAAGCTGTTCGGGTGTGTACTTATCGTAGTCGAAAATCAGTTCACGGCGTGGGAAGGGGATATTATCCAGAGGATTTATCAATCCACGCTCCGGCGTATGGCTTATCGTCCCATCGGCATTTTTGTAACTGATACCTTTGATTGCCTTGAAGTCGTAAATACCATTCTTAACGTTTTCAGCAAGCTCCAATAGAGTTTCCTCTCCTTCTCCACGCACTACGACATCAACGCAGTCAGATTTCAACAAATCTTCCGGCCTCGCCGTTGCATGAAAACCTCCGG
>JADFXO010000236.1 GCA_015233485.1 Nitrospirota bacterium | reverse complement strand
TCGCTTCTATTGCCACCTTTGCCTTAAATGCCGATGCATATTTCGTCTTCATACTATCCTTCGACCTCCATCTTTCTGCTCTTACTGTAACTTAACATGTTGTCCAGTTTTTGGGGTCCATTATACCCCTCCCCATTGTCAAGACAAAAAATTAGTCTCTATAAGGTGGATTAATTTATCAGTCTTATTGCTCTGTCCAGTTTTTGGGGAGTATTATAATCGACAAAACCATAACTCCAATGATATACTATCATCATGCAAACACTCGAATCAGACTTAGACTTGACGGAAATTATCAACGGAGAGGAAATCATGGGGCCTAGTCCATTTGGCAAGCATCAGGATATTGTGTTAAAACTTGTAAAAACAATACTTTTCCATTTAGAAAAAAATGATGTGGGTAAGTTGTGCCTTGCTCCGCTCGACGTAATCTTTGAAGATGCAATCAATCGGCTTCAACCCGACATCATGTTTATCAGGAAAGAGAATATGGCAATCTTTCAGGACTGGATAAGAGGCGTGCCTGATATGGTATGTGAAATCGTTTCACCCGGCACATACAGAAGAGATACTGCCGTCAAGAGAGAAATCTACGAGAGATACCGTGTGCCTGAATACTGGATTGTCATCCCTGATTTACTGACTATTGAGATTCTGACTATTGAAAACGATAAATATATTACACACTCCGTCGCTGAACTTGAAGGTGTCGTCACGTCTAAGGTCATAGAAGGTCTCAAGGTCAATATCAAGGATATATTCGATTATAAAACCTATGTTTGACCGGCGAAGGCTGCGAGTGCTGCCTCTTGATAGCAGGATACATGATATGAGTTCCGATGCAATAATGCCCCTGACAGCACGCGATGGCGGCAGGTTAATGGATACCGCCCGTGACATCCTATCCGCAAAGCAAAATTCAAGCCCCGTGATACTCATGATGGGCGCTCACGTCATTCGCAGCGGCGTTCAGAGATACCTGATTGATATGATGGAAAATGGTTATATATCGTGCATCGCAGGCAACGGCGCCGCCGTAATACACGACTATGAACTGGCACTGATTGGCGCTACCACCGAGAGTGTTTCGAAATATATCAAAGACGGCCGGTTTGGTTTGTGGAAAGAGACCGGCCAAATCAACGATATAATAAATTGCTCCTACGAGGACGATAAAAAAATTGGACTTGGTGAGGCCGTCGGCAGGGCAATCTTCGAGGGCGGCTTTTTGCATGAAGACTTCAGCCTATTAGCTGCCGCGTACAGGCTTAAGATTCCGGCAACTATACATGTGGGGATTGGTTATGATATAATTCATGAACATCCAAACTGCGACGGGGCGGCAACCGGGGCGTTGTCATATAACGATTTCCTTAAATTTGTATCTGTGGTAGAGGGCCTTCAAGGGGGGGTGCTTATGAGCTTTGGAAGCGCCGTAATGGCGCCGGAGGTTTTCCTTAAAGCGCTCAGCATGGCTAGAAATGCAGCATCTCAGGAAAATCGCCGAATAGACAATTTCACCACCGTCGTCTGTGACCTCCATGACATCACCGATACCATGAATGAGCCGCCTAAGGACTGCGCGGCATATTATTTCAGACCATTAAAGACGATACTTTTAAGAACAGTGGCCGACGGGGGCAATAGCCGTTACATCAAGGCCGGCCACGCAGAGGCCATCCCCGCCCTTTGGAGCGCCCTCAATGAATTAAGAGAATTAAGAAGCGCCAAATCATGAAAAAAATATACGGCATCAAGGAACTCTCAACACTATTAGAGGCATTGAAAGCCGGAGGCAAGCGAATTGTCCACTGCCACGGCTGCTTCGACCTCATGCACCCGGGTCATATCAAACATTTTCAGGCGGCAAAACAAATGGGCGATTGCCTCGTCATCACCGTAACACCGGATGTTTACGTTGATAAGGGAACTGGCAGGCCGGTGTTCAACCAGGCTATCAGGGCAGAGTGTCTGGCAGCCCTTGAGTGTGTCGATTATGTGGCCATAAACGAATGGCCTACCGCAGAGCAGACGCTGCGCCTCCTGCGCCCCGACATCTACGTCAAGGGGCAGGAGTTCGAAAATTTTATTGACAAGACGGGAAAACTCCAAAAAGAGTATGAAGTCATAAAGGAAATCGGGGCGCAAATCAGCTTTACCCACGAAATAGTATTCTCATCAACAGAGCTGCTGAATAAATATTTCAACCCTGCTATTAAGAATACTCTCGATATTTATCCTGATGATGTCGTAACATTTCTTAAACAATTTTCTTCAAAATATAAATTTGGGGACATATTAAGATACATTGATACAATAAAAAATATGAAGATTCTGCTCATAGGCGACTGCATAATTGATGAATACTATACCTGCGAAACCATGGGCAAGTCGCCCAAGGCCCAGCTCCTGGTCAACAAATATCTCAACCATGAGGTTTTTAACGGCGGGGTCATGGCCATAGCAAACCATCTTGCGGGAATATGCGATGATGTCCACATGATAACCGCACTTGGGGCAGAAGATTCAAAGGAGAATTTTATTACTAATAATCTAAAATCCACAATCAGGCCGAAGTTTTTTTACAGAAAAGACAGCCCAACAATAGTCAAAAGGCGATATATCAACAACTATCAGAGACAGAAGGTTTTTGAGATAAACTACATCAACGACAGCTACATAGACGAGACCCTTAACCGCCAGATAATCGGGCATATAAGGTCAATTATCCATGACTATGATCTGATAATGGTCTCTGACTTCGGACACGGTTTGATAACTAAAGAGATAATCGCGGCCATGGAGGAATTCTCCACAAAAGTTGCCGTAAACGTCCAGACAAACGGGGCAAATTCGGGCTATAATCTTATCACTAAATATAATCGCGTAAACTTCATATGTCTCGACGAGTATGAGGCACGGCTGGCCGTCCAGGACAAGTTCTCTGCAATTGACGATATTGCAAGGGCGCTGATGTCTGAGGTATCTTTCAACCATCTGGTGATCACCCTCGGCGGAAGAGGATTAATATATATAAACGGGCGAGGCGAAATAACGAAGGTACCGGCGTTTGCCACAAATATTGTAGATATAGTAGGGGCCGGAGATGCCCTTTTTACTTATGCAGCTTCGTGCTTCGCGGTAGATATGCCCGCAGAGGCGGCGTCCTTTGCCGGCAATGTCGTCGGGGCGCTTGCCGTGCAAATCGTGGGAAATAAAAAACCGGTTGAAAAACATGAAGTGCTTGAGTTTATAAACACGCTGCTACGCTAATGGAAACTATAAAGAAATACATAGGCGACTTTAAGTTGTTGCTTGACAGGATTGAGTGTACCGATTTAAGAGGCGGCATGATAAATTTTCCAGCCGCGATAGGCTGCGCGTGCGTGTTAATCAGGGGGCTGGCCGGCTCAGGCTTGAAACTGATGTTTATTGGAAACGGTGGAAGCGCCGCTATATGCAGCCATATGGCGACAGATTTCAGCAAAAACGGGGGGATTGCCGCCATGGCCTTTAACGATGCCTCGATGCTTACATGTATGGGGAATGATTTTGGATACGAACATGTGTTTGCAAAGCCTATTGAGCTGTTTGCCGCCAAAGGGGATTACCTTGTTGCAGTTAGCAGCTCCGGGCAATCAAGAAACATTTTAAACGCGGTTGCGGCAGCGAGGGTCAAGGGCTGCGCCGTCATAACCCTCTCCGGATTCAAAACAGATAATCCATTAAGGGCAATGGGAGATATAAATTTCTACGTGCCCGTGGAGCACTACGGCTATGTCGAGGTAATTCACCAGTACATCTGCCACACCATAATAGACAATTTGAGTGTGAATATCAATGAGCGATACCATGGATAAAATGAATCATCTGATCAACAAGGCCGAAGCAATAAGGCGCTCCATATTCAAAATAATATGCGAAGGCGGCGGCGGGCATATACCCGCATCGCTGTCAATCGTCGAGATACTGGTTGCCCTGTATTATGAAATCCTGAATGTTACGCCACAGACCATCAGCGACCCCGGCAGGGACAGATTTATCCTTAGCAAGGGACATGCCTGCGTATCGCTCTACGCGGTGCTTGCAGACTTAGGATTTTTCGATAAATCAGAGCTTGATACGTTTGGCAGGAGCGGCACGATATTGGGTGGGCACCCGGACATGCTTAAAATACCGGGCGTTGAGGCCTCAACCGGCGCACTTGGGCATGGCCTTCCCTTTGGCACCGGCATTGCCATGGCCGGAAAGATGGACAACAGGGATTTTAAAGTCTTTGTCGTGATGGGAGATGGAGAGTGTCAGGAGGGTTCAGTGTGGGAAGCGGCGATGTTTGCGGCTGCCCACAGGCTCGACAATCTCTGCGCGATAATCGACCACAACCGGCTTCAGGCAATGGACACCCTCGACAACATAGTCCCAATCAGCCCGCTGGCAGATAAATGGCGCGCATTCGGCTGGCATATCATGGAGGCAGACGGACACAATATTAAAGAACTGATAGATTTATTTTCGACCCTGCCCTTTCAAACAGGGAAACCATCCATGATAATAGCAAACACTATAAAGGGCAAGGGGGTGTCATTCATGGAAAACGAGCCGATATGGCATTACAGGATGCCCAACGGGCAGGAGATGCGCGTGGCCTATAACGAACTGGGAATAGAACCGCAATGAGAAACGCCTATATTGATGCCCTATATGAATTGGCCGGCAGGGATTGCAGAGTCCTTGCCCTTGTGGCCGACAACGGCGCCATTGTCTATGACAAGTTTCGCGCGGCCTACCCAGGCAGGTTTATTAATTTCGGCATAGCCGAGGCAAATATGATAGGTGTGGCCGCCGGGCTTGCCTCATGCGGCAAGGTGCCGTTTGCATACACGATAGCAAGTTTTCTGACGATGAGGGCGTTTGAGCAGATAAGAAACGACGTATGTATGCAGCGCATGAACGTAAAAATAGTGGGCATCGGGGCCGGGTTCGTTTACAGCAATCTTGGGGCCACCCATCACGCCACTATTGATATGTCCATAATGAGGGCGCTGCCCGGCATGACGGTGTTTTCACCTTCCGGCCCTATAGAGGCAAGGAAGATAACGAAAGAGGCCGCCCGCATTGACGGGCCGGTCTACATACGCCTGTCGGTCGGCGGCTCCCCCGAGATATACGAAGCCGGTTATGAATTTGAAACAGGCAAAGGCGTTATATTAAGGGACGGCGGCGACGCGGCAATATTCACAACCGGCAGCATAACCACCGAGGTGCTGAAGGCGCACGGCGAACTGAAAAATATGGGAATAAACGCGCGAGTCGTCAATATTCATACTATAAAACCAATCGATAAAGATTTAATAATAGACTCAGTCTCAAAGACAAGGGCGGTTATCACAGTAGAAGAGCACAGTATAATCGGAGGTCTTGGCAGCGCCGTGGCCGAGGTTATAGCAGAAAACGGCATCGCGGCCAGATTTAAGCGTATCGGCCTGAATGGGGTCTTCGCCGGGGGCTATGGGACATACGACGACATGAAAGAGCGCAACGGCCTGTCGGCAAACGCAATAGTAAGGGAAACGATAGACTGCATTAACAAGAATTAAAGACGAAGGGGGATAATCCCCCTTCACCCCTGAATACATGCGTGGGCATTGGGTTTGCGGGCTATCATTAAATAAATTCATACTGATGGCAGGGCATCCTCACCACTGACAATGATGCTCAGCTCACCGTGGTAAACCTTACGTTCACTCAGTGAAGTCGGGTTTTTCACTTCCGGCCAAAATGACTGTGGGTTGCGGCCTTGAAGCGTTACTGCGCTGGGTGTGGAATCAACTATGTGGAGATCTTGCGACATATCCACATCTGGCACCCTGTAGCAAAGTTCCACACATATGCCATTAGGGTCGTTAGTGAATATGGAGTGGATAAAACCATTGTCTATGACTTCCGACACCCATATGCCGGCTGCATCAAGCCTGTCTTTTAACAACCACAGAACGTCCGCAGTCTCTACTTCAAGGCATACGTGATCGAATGAGATGCACTCCTCACCCGGAGAACCTGCCTCTTTCTCTTTACACGGGTTGACGTTTTGCCACTCGAAAAAAGCTATCAGGCAACTTTCAGAAATCTGAAAAAAATATTGTCTATTGCCACGTTTCGACACACCGCCGACAAGTTTCAGCTCCAGCAAATCCCGCCAGAAGCGAATCGTTCTGTCCATGTCTGAAGTCACTAGCGCTAAGTGGTTAATTTCTTTATATTTTATCATATTGACAAGACCCTGCTTCCATATTATACATCATTGTGCCAAGATT
>JADFXO010000235.1 GCA_015233485.1 Nitrospirota bacterium | reverse complement strand
CATAAGCATTAACGTCGGAGTTCATAGTCGTGGCAATGGCCAGCCCCGCTGCATTATCTGCCGCCGAATTAATCTGATAGCCAGAGGAAAGCTGCGCCATTATATTCGGCAAGGCGGATTGAATCTTCTGAAGACTATTCTGAGCGTTTAAGCTCGGCATATTAGTACTTATTGTTAAACTCATATCAACCTCCACTCAAAAAGAATTGCTAATACAAAAGCCATAAAACCGCTTTTTGCCCGTGTACTGATTCTATTATAACACAGTCAATAGAATGTCAACAAAAATATTTTTGCTTTATGCGCGATGCACAACTCTTTCGTCGTCCGTGTCCTTTCCATCATTGCAGCCAGCGAATGCCACTTATGGCTAATGTCGTAATAACGTATTAGGGGATGACGGTAAGAGGTTGGAATGACGGGAAGGGCAAAGGCCACGGGTAATTTGTTCTGCCGAAAAGAATAAGATACCACGGGAAGTTTCAATGATTTCCGAACATATACTATATGTATCCTTGTTTGCACACGGCGTTGACAACGTTTCGACCTTTACCGTTAAAACGTAAGTATTATATGTGGGGAGTTAAAATTACTGTACCGGCGTGTCCCCTTGAATAGAATAAACGGCACTTGTCTTAAAAATGAAGAATCTTACACAAATTTGCAGATATTCTGAGCTCAAGGGCAGGACTTTTTTGGTTAGAGGACTCGTTTTGTTCAGTTTTGATCTATTTACTATGTACGCGCGCTTTTTTTTCAGTAGAGGGAGAAACGCCGGCAACGCCGTGTGCAAGACCCATCACTATGGCGATTACTTTACAATACGGATATTTAACGTTTCTTAATCGTAAAAAAACCGCTAACTACCGCCTATGTTTGAAGAGAACAAATTTACCCTGGGGCCAAGGCAGAAAAGAGTTGAGCATCGCGGGTCATAATGTTATAATGAAAATATCTTAAATATAGAGCATAAAGGATTAAATTCATCGATTATGAAAGTCATTGGCAGGACAACACCCAGTGTATCCGATGTTCGCCTTCCTGAAACAATACACCATATAATTTCGAGTGATGACTAAGGATGCATTTATCGAGGTAAACTATCTGTACGAGGCAGTTGGCACCGCTATAGAACTTATACATGACATATTCGGTAATACATCGACGGATACCGAGCTTTACATCGATCATGATGATCCTCAGTACAAATTCCTGAATATTGTAATTAAACCTTTAAACGTGGAGAGTGTCGACCAGGAGAGCCTTTTGATTAAGTTTGACAAGCTGATGGACTTGTTTCATTCTAAAGTCGATAATCGATATTCATCGAAAATTACTTTTCATTTAAATATTCCCTGAATGGACCCGCTGGATTATCTGCCTTTCGCTAAGAAATTACTCGATAAGATGCCGCAGGGAGAGGCCCAAATGAGAACAGCTATCAACATGTCATATTATGCGGTTTATTTATATGCGGCTTCTCAATATACAAAATGCAAGAATAACGACCCATCTATTGAATCGGCAGTAAAAAGCCATGTAAGATTAATTCTTGAACTTAAGAAAGAATCCGATGATAATTTAAAGAAAATCGGCAATCAGCTCTTTAACTTAAAAAAATATAGGGAACATGCGGACTATGATATGTCTACGCCGGTTTCAAAAAGTCTTGCGGAGTTTTGTTACAGGCATGCGCTACGAATTAAGGAAACGATTGAAAAATCGTTTATGTAAACGAAGGCTTATCTACCTTATCAGATCGTCCTTTATTGAAGTAATTGGTCAGTCAGGAGAAAATAGATGCTTTATATTGTTATTCATGAGAATCAGACTCCCGTTACCTTTTCCTCGAATCTGGCAAAAGTCGCACATTTCCTGATTTTTTTTAAGGCCTTCATTTCTTTAACAATTTTTCTGCATGGACAATATCATTATATGGTCCCTTGCCGCTTTCCGAAAAGAGCTTGTTCATTGCCTTTTTGGGATTGCTTACGGCCTCGGATTTTTTTGTATCGCCAATTCGTACCGGATGAGCTGGTCTTGATAGTATCGCTGAAATTGCACGGCCATCAGACAGGAGCCATGCTTCCAATTCTTCTGTGATACACACGAGATAAACACGCTCTGTGTTTACGTCTGCGGTCTTTAACGAATTGAAGATCTGTTGACGGTCTTCAGCCCGGCAGGGCTTTTGCCCCTTTTCTCTCCAGGCTGGATATAAATCCCAGACAATTATGACGCGATTGCAAGCATCTTTATGTAATAGATTGGCCGCGGCTTCACCACATTCAGAAATAAGGTTAGGTTTATTGTCGAGAGTTATACTTCTTATTTCAATAGCTGGTTGAAGTTGCTTCGCCAAATATTCACATACTTTCTTATCGGCACCCTGTGGCCCACATTCAAATATCATCCCAAGTTTCATTTCTTCGTTGTGTGTATTCTGTCCATAGTGTAGAGTTTCCCGGGTGCAAATGTTTTTGACCATTCCCGAAGTTCTTCCTGATCGGCAGGGCGAGAGAAAACAGGCTGATTATTCTCATCACGCTCAACAAGAACAAGCTGTGAAAGGTGCAAAAGGTCGAGAAGGTATGGCGAATGTGTTGTAATGATTATCTGTGTTTTTTCTGATTCGACGGCATTTCTTATTTCTTCGACCAATATGTTGATTGTACGGGGATCTAACCCGTTCTCTATTTCCTCGATAAAGATAATCGGTCGAGGCTCAGGATGTCTCAGAAGTGCCAGAATCGCGAGAAAGCGTAATGTGCCTGTCGAGAGCAGCCATCCGGGAATCTTGAAATCTTTCTCGGTCATTTGCAAATAAACAGTTCTCTCCAATTCTGAAGTTATGGAGGACTGCAAATCCCTGGCATACGGTAAAACGTACTGAAGAGTCTCTAAAATACCTTCAAATGCGCTCGAATCTAATAGTTTAATCCTAAAAAGATACTCCGCGATGTTTGAGCCGTCTTTTTCAAGTGTACCTCCTTTTACAGCACGCCTTTGGGGGTTCGGTAAACCCATAAATTGAGGAATAAGAGTTAAGAATTGCCAGGAGGAAATGCTCCTTCTATTGATGTAACCTAACATCGAATTTCCTATCCTAAAATCGACTTGCAAAACGTCTGGTGGTTGAGATGACGTATAGGTTATCTCAGCAGAACCAGAATCTTTACGTATAGCTTTTGTCTGTTTTGAATAAAACTCCTCATGCTGAATGGATATATTATCGAGTCCTGCAATAATTTTCATAACAGCCCTGTAATCGTGACATTTCAGATAGAAACAGATCGGACTTTTCAATTGCAGGGAAAGGCCCTTCCGCTCTATGGCGCTTTTGTGGGCAATATGCTCTATTCCTTTCCATGGCTCCATTGCTTTGTCGAGGCCATTTAACGCAATAGATTGAAAAGTCTCTAAGCCTTCGATTATGCTGCTTTTCCCTGAACCGTTATTTCCAATGAAAACGGTTAGTGGAGTAAATTTAATAACCTTACTATCTTTTACAGCCTTAAAGTTTTTAAGCCTGAACGTGTTCAATGCAAGCTTTGTCATTTGACTAACCCCCTTTCTACATCTCTGTATGCGTTTAGCGTAGCGACTTTGACCGGGTCGGGTACAATTGGAAAGGTTGTAAGGATATACGCGAATTCTGCTTCTGTTAACCCGTAGAGGTGAGCTACAAGGCCATCCAGCTCTGCGCGTAAGCGTGCACGCTCAACTTCATTTGTTACTCCATTTTTATGACTGCCAAGACCGACTTCTTTTGCGAGATCATCGAATTCAGGTGTTGTGCATATTAAACGGGCAGCCCTATCGACAATAGGTTTGAAGGCAGAGTCTTTTTCGGTAAGACGGGGAATCGGCAACTGGTATACATAGAAAAAGTTTAATGTTGTGGTTATTTTCATGCGAATTATTGAATCCATAACAAAACTATTCCAAATTGCAGATAGAAAAATCTGATTAACGGATTGAACAATTTGTTTCCCGTTCTCATCAAACACTTTTATAGTTGGCAATTTGTTACCATGAAAAGCCGGTGGTATCACAGCAGCAATCAATGTCCTTTCATGCGTGTTTGCCGCAATATCTCTAAATCCCAATCGATACCATTGATAATCTAATTTTTGGCCGATGTCTGGATCTCGCCCTAATAAAGCCGCACGTCCTTCTTTTTCATCTATCCAATACCTGATACTGGAGAAGGAAGACTCAAATTGCCAGATAATTTTTCCCTCATAAAGTGGTAAACGGCTACGGGCGGGTTCAGCTCTAAAAAGTTTATTGTCATTGGTCATATGGAACTCATTGCATAAGGTAAGATTCCATACCCCTTCTATTTTTTCTCCTAAAAGAGGAAACTGTAGCATTTTTTCAGATATACGAATAGCCAGAGCATTCTTATAAGGTCTATCGGTATATCCAACGCCTTTTCTTTCGGAAAACGTTCGAGTTCATTTGCATCATGACGCATAAAAGCAGCGGGGAACTTTTCTGTTTTGCCGCCTTTTTTGTATGTTAGAACAACGAACTTGAAGCGGCTGTCAACGCCTTCAAAGATTCCTTTACGGTTTTCAAAGCAAAACAAACCGGTAATATCTGTCTGATCGAAAAGCATTTCTCGCAATTGCTTGGTTCCCAAATCAGTGTATATACCGCTTGGTATGACAATTCCGCATTCTCCATCTGGACGGATGAGGTTATAACACTGTTCGACAAACAGCTTGTATAAGTTTATGTCGGTACCTGCTTTCTTCCCATTGACTATGGCTATTTGGTTCTTATATTGGCTTGAACTTCGAAAATACTGGCTTACATATGGGAAACGGCCTTGATATTCAACCCACGCGTTACGAATTTCCGGGTCTTTCATAAGTTTTGATTGTTCTTTCTCGAACTCCTTAAAAGTCATTTTGTTCTTTGTAATAAGCCTTGAGTAGTCCGAACAAAATTCCTTTGCCTGAGGTTTGAATATTTCCCATGGCGGATTCGTAATAATAGCATCGAAGCCGCCGCGCTTATTGAGGATCTCGTCAAACTCATAACCCCAATGAAATGGAGTAAGGGCTTCGATGTCCTTTATCGCAAGCTTTCGTTTTATAGGCTTCCCTTCTTTGTTTCTTGACTCGTCCCAGGTCGCCTCTTCAAACTTAATTCCAAGATTGCCGCTAAATTCATCGAGAAGTATCTCGTTGAGGGTACCCCTGGCTTCTGCTTTCTTTTGTTCGATATCGTCCCTCAGCGCTCTGAGATCGGTGGCATATGTAGCGGCGTGACGATAGTTATCAATCAAACGATTTTTTTCGTCAAGCACTTCCGTATAGCGTTTTCTGAAGAGGTTGCTTGTTCGGTTCTCAAACTCCTTGTCATCGACGTGCATGAGCCCTACCAGGGAATTTCCAACAAGCAGGTTGAAATCTATATTAGGAAGCGGCTCCAGTTCGTCTACACTTGAGGCTGAAGCAACAAGAGCCAGGAACAGACGAAGCCTGGCAATTTCGATTGCCTCTTCCATAATATCGACTCCGAACAGATTGTCCGTTATAATTGTCTTTTTGATGAAATACGATAATGATTTATGCTCTATTCTTTTCTTGTGCAGCCAGTCAGTGAGATTCTTGTCATTAATGAATGTTATCTTGCCGATGATTGGCGAGTAAAGGTTAATCAGTGTCTTCATTGCCGCGACAAGAAATGCGCCGGATCCGCAAGCAGGGTCGAGCAGGCTCAGGGAAGGCAGGATATCCATGAGTAGTTCGCGGCAGAGGGACGCATCCAGGTTGAGAAGAAGTTCTGCTATGGAATCGAATTGCCTTGACAGTAGGATACCTGGAATGCCGGGAGTATTAATCTTATCCAGTATAAGCTTATAGATTGTGCTCTCGCAAAGGTACTCCGTGATTTCCGGGCGGGTGTAATAAGCGCCGAATGCTTTCTGGTTGATATATTTCTCAAAGATGTAACCGAGAACGTCGGGGTTTATCTCGTCGTCTTTGCCGCCGGGAATATCGTTCAAATTCCAGGAGTAGCGGCCAAAAAGCTGGAATATATTCTCGAATGCTTTATCGGGTATCAGAATGCTCCTGTAATCGTTTTCAATTCGATGTGGTAAAAACAAACCTCCGTTGAGGTACTTTATATCTCCCAGAAGCTTTCTTGCCTCAGGACTACGATCTTCTTCCGGTTTTGCGAATCCTTCAAAGAAAAGAGCCTTCAAAAAGGTGGCGTAGTACTCGTTATCGCCGAACTTTTCCTTTGTTTCTACGAGCTTATTTTGAAGATAGTTGATGTTGCCCTTGTCAAGAAAGTATTTTTGCTGGAGGAAGT
>JADFXO010000234.1 GCA_015233485.1 Nitrospirota bacterium | reverse complement strand
TCTTATCCCCGCCGGTTGGTTCAATCTTTCCTCTTGCTCTTTAACAAGGAGAGTTATGTCTATTAAAACTTTTCTCATCGGCAGTCCCATTGAATCCGTTAAGGAAAAACACGAACGCGTATCAAAGATAACCGGCCTGGCCGTGTTTTCGTCGGACGCCCTGTCCTCCGTAGCATACGCCACAGAGGAAATACTAATCGTTCTGGTACTTGCGGGTTCGGGCATGTTCCGCTTTTCTATGCCCATCGCAATCGGCATAACCAGTCTGATAGCGATAGTTGCTGTCTCGTATTTTCAGACCATTCATGAGTATCCCTCCGGGGGCGGCGCCTATATTGTGGCCAAGGACAATCTTGGCGACAACGCCGGGCTTGCGGCCGGTTCTTCGCTGCTTATCGATTATGTCCTTACGGTATCGGTTAGTATCAGCTCAGGGGTTGCAGCTTTAACCTCAGCGCTGCCGTTTTTACATGACTACACGGTTATATTGTGTCTCGCCTCACTTTTAGTCATCACCGTCATCAATCTGCGCGGCGTTAAGGAATCGGGAAAGATATTTTCACTGCCGACGTACATGTTTATTTTCGCTATTGTAGCCCTTATCTCTGCCGGATTATTTCGTATGTCGTCCCTGCCGCATATCGCCCATCCCAAAGAGGTACAGACATATTCGACCCTGATGATGACATTTATCGTCATGAGGGCATTCGCCTCGGGTTGTACCGCCATGACCGGTATAGAGGCTGTCTCCAACGGCATTAAGGCATTTAAATCACCTGAATCCAGGAATGCCGGTATCACACTGACATGGATGGCCTTGATACTCGGGGTCATGTTCATGGGAATAACCCTCCTCACAGACCGTTTCGGCATAATGCCGTCTGAGAGCGAAACCATACTGTCTCAACTGGCAAAGACCGTATTCTCCGAAGGATTTATTTACTATTTTATACAGGGCACTACGTTTCTTATACTAATACTTGCGGCCAATACATCTTTTGCGGACTTCCCCCGGCTCTCCTCAATAATGGCACAAGACGGCTTTCTGCCAAGACAGTTGGCAAACCGCGGCGATAAACTCGTATTCTCAAACGGTGTAATCATATTGAGCATAGTTTCTGGTGTACTGATGGCGGCCTTCTCCGGCGATACACACGCCCTCATACCGCTTTACGCGGTTGGCGTATTTCTATCTTTTACGTTGTCACAGTCGGGTATGGTCGTTCACTGGCTGAAATATAAGGGCAAGGGATGGGTCCATAGCCTGATTATAAATGCCACCGGAGCGCTGACAACCGCCGTCGTATCTGTGGTAATTGCCGCGACAAAGTTTATACACGGGGCATGGATGGTAATCATAGCCATTCCAATCATAATGTTCATCACAAAGAAAATCAGCAGGCACTACCAGTCGGTCTCAAGACAATTATCAATTGATAACGCCGAACCGGAAGTTGAATACGCGCACCACTCCGTGATTATCCCCATATCCGGCCTCCAGATGGCCGTACTAAACGCCATTAAGTATGCCAAGGCGATATCTGACGACGTATCGGCGGTGTATGTGTGTCTTGACCCGGCCGCTACGATGAAGCTAAAGGCTCAATGGGAAAAATTTGGTATGGGAGTCCCGCTTGTTATCCTTGATTCCCCTTTCCGCTCCATCATCGAACCGCTGATGGACTACGTGGACGATGTCAGAAACAGTTACCAAAAGGGCGTCATCACCGTCGTGCTTCCCGAGTTCGTTCCCCGAAAATGGTGGCATCACCTTCTCCATAACCAAACGGCTATATTCATAAAGGGCATAATACTGTTTAAACAGGGCGTCGTCTCCACAAGCGTGCCCCTGCATTTACGGGATTGAATACCCCGCCGCATAAGCCATGTAAGAAAAACAATTTACATAATCGGCAACATTATGGTAGCATAACCGAGTTGCCGGGCACTGCCAGTCTCAAACATGTTTGCGTGGTGTTACCTGTTAAATTTGCGTGGTGTTACCTGTTAAGAGGACGATAATCCACGGCGGGAGGTTAATGGTGTATATTGTTATGATAGCCTCGGAATGTGCCCCGGTCTCCAAAGTAGGCGGCCTGGCCGATGTAGTGGACGGGCTTAGCCGGGAGCTTGCCAATAAAGGACATAAGGTCGAAGTTATACTGCCCGATTACGACTGCATGAATCATTCTATTGCCGGAAATTTGCAAAATAATCCTACAGAGATTTCTGTCCCATGCAGTGGAAAGCAGATATTAAGCACCGTGCACAGGGCCGTGGTACACGGTAACGAGTGTTTTTTTATTAAAACCTATTCGCAGGAGAGGTATTTTGACAGAGGGGTCTACTACGGCGATGGCGACGACGACGAACGTTTTACTGTTTTTTGCCTTTCGGCTGTTGAGTTTCTGCTAAACACCGGCAAAAGACCCGATATCATACACTGCCACGACTGGCAGACTGCCATCATCCCGGCTCTGCTAAAGACTAAACACAGGCAGTCGACTCTTTCGGAAACAAAGACCTGTTACACTATACACAATATCTGTCACCAGGGAAAGACCTCTGAAAAAATATTGAAATTGGCGGGGTTTGAACCTCCTTTTTTCACAGGCGGCGACACTATGGCGGATGACTCCGGCAGCGCCTGTATAAATCTCATGAAAGGTGGTATAATCTACTCGGACGCTATCACCACCGTCTCTCCTAAGTACGCCGCCGAGACTATGACTGACCAGATGGGTGGGGGCATGCAGAAGACTTTGTCTAAGTACTCCGGCAAATATACAGGTATAATCAACGGCATCGATTATGACTCATGGAGCCCCGGCACCGATAAGTGCATACCCTTTAATTACGGAATAGAATCAATCGACGCAAAATATAAGAACAAGGAACACCTGAGAAGAGAACTGTCTCTGAAACAGGACTTTAAACCCATAGTCTCGGTTGTGGGACGGCTGGATATGCAAAAAGGTGTTCACCTGATCCGGCATTCGTTGTTATATGCCCTGGACAATGGCATACAGTTTGTCCTTCTTGGCTCATCGCCGGACACCGAAATAGACATATACTTCCATCACCTTAAACACTATTTAAAGAGCAATCACAACTGCCACATACGCCTCGGCTATGACGAGGAACTAACGCATCTCATATACGCGGGCTCGGATATGATACTAATCCCCAGCCTTTTTGAACCGTGCGGGTTAACCCAGATGATAGCCATGAGGTATGGCACCGTGCCGGTTGTGAGAAATACCGGCGGACTCAGCGACACCGTGTTTGACGCAAGGACCTCCGTCAATTCCATTACTGAAAGAAACGGATTCTTGTTTGACGATTTTTCCTACGACGCCGTTGAACTAGCGCTGAGAAGGGCTTCCGTGATGTGGTACGAAAAACCCCATTCTTTCAGAGAAATTATGCTGACCGGCATGAAGGCAGATTACTCGTGGAGAAGTTCGGCAGATAAATATCTCAGCCTCTATAACAAGATTTCCGGAAGGTGGTAGCCAATTGAGAAAAATAAAAAAGTATTTTTCATTCACGAATATCTGCCCATTGAATATCGCTGTGAAAAATAGACGGTAAGGAGACGCTATGGAAAATACCCTCATTATAACCAAACAAGAGGCAGGCCAAAAGACAGGTAAGCTTCGTGAAGACGTACATGGTATAGCTTTCTTACTATCAGACACATTGAAATACCCGATAGTCGGGGACTACAAAATTCCTGCTAAATATGATACCGATACGATTGTAATTCTGCCCGTGACCGAAAAAAAGGTCTATGTTTACTGGGAATTGACTGAAAGGCTGCTCATAGATAAGACACAAAACCCCTCGGCCTCATCTTTTACCGTAAAGATTTATGAAATAACACTCGGCGGGGGGAAAAACTATAATGAAAAAGAGATTTATTCCACTGCGGTAATAGAGCCATTAGGGCAGATATACGCCGAATGCACAGATAATTTCAAACCGATGACAGCAGCGATAGGCGTTGAAAGGGACGGGATGTTTAACGTGCTTCTGAAGTCTAACCAAATAAATATTCCATCGTTTAGTGTGCTGGGCATGAAGGAGGAATTCTGGAGCAAGGATTACACCGATGTGAAAAATGTGGACGAATTTATGGGAATCACAAAAAATGCTGAATTGCCGCACAGCCCGCCGGGCATCCTTGAGAAAGGGACTGAAATCATCACAAGGTTTCTGGATATAAGATCTAAAGATATGGAGAATATAGAAACGCTCTTAGGGCTGATTGAAAAGAAAGAGCATCTCTCTGACGATGAAAGGACAATGCTTGAGCTGATAAAGGGCCTTTTCGAGTCAAGGGCTAAAGACGTCCAACTGTTGAATTTATTTTTTGAATTTCTCAGGTTTTTGGGACTCAACAACACCAGGGACTCAATATTAGAATACCTTTATAAATTAAAAGGGATAACTGGCTCAAGCGGGATGTCAGGCTCAAGTGAAATCCATGCCGGTAAAAGGAGTTAACCCATGGTAAAGGGATATTGGCTGCCGGTGCTGCATTCACATCTGCCATTTGTAAAACATCCTGAGTATGATTATTTTTTGGAAGAACACTGGCTCTTCGAGGCTGTTTTCGAGACATATCTGCCGCTTCTTATGAGGTTAAAGAAGTTTGAGACAGACGGCGTGGATTTCAGATTGACCGTTTCCGTGTCGCCGCCTCTTGTGGAAATGCTCGCCGATGAGTATCTTACAGGTCTGTTTATAAGGTATATGGATAGGCTGATAGAGCTTTCCCAAAAAGAGATGAGCCGCGTAAAAAATGATGGCGGCATGTTGAAGGTTGCGGAATTTTACTATCAGAGGTTTATAGAGATCCAGACATTCTTTACCGATGAGCTTGGCGGCAGCGTGCTCAACGGCTACAAGCACTTCTCGGATAAGGGCCAGCTGGAGATAATCACCTGCGGCGCCACACATGGATTTCTGCCGCTGCTCAGGACAAATCCACGTTCAGTGGAGGCGCAAATTGCCCTTGCGGCACAGTGCCACTACGAGCATTTTGGGAAGGCCGCCTCCGGTATATGGCTTCCGGAGTGTGCCTACTATGAAGAATTGGACGAAATCCTGAAAAAATATGGAATCAGGTATTTTTTCCTGGAATCTCATGGAATTAACAACGGTGTGCCGGGGCCAAAGTTCTCTGTTTATTCGCCGGTACACACGTTAAACGGCCTTGCGGTGTTTGCAAGGGACCCCGAGACGTCGAGGCAGGTGTGGAGCTCTATGTCGGGCTACCCTGGCGACCCGGATTACCGCGATTTCTACAGGGACATCGGCTTCGACCTGGAGATGGATTATATCAAACCATACGTCTCTCCCGATGGAAACAGGGTGTTTACGGGGATTAAGTACTATAAGATTACAGGGAAGACGGGGGATAAATTACCATACGACCCTGTTGCGGCCTTTAATAAAACAAAAATTCATGCCGCGCATTTCTGCAGCTCCAGATACAATCAGGCAGAGGCGTTGGCTCCCGGCATGGACAGGCCTCCCCTTATGGTCTCCCCATATGACGCCGAACTTTTTGGCCACTGGTGGTTTGAAGGGCCGGACTTTCTGTACCATGTACTGTTGAAGTTACAAGAAGATAAAATCATTAAACCAGTAACCCCGTTGGAATACCTTTGCTGCCATCCCATGAATCAAACCGTAGCCCCAAGCCCTTCTTCGTGGGGTGAAAACGGCTACTACGATGTATGGCTTAACGAAGACAACAGCTGGATATACAGACACCTGCATTTCATGGCCGGCTCAATGGAAAAAATTGCGGACGAATACTACGGCATGCCGGACGACGGGTCGGAGTTAAATCAACTCAACAAGAGGGTACTAAACCAGATGGCAAGGGAACTCCTGCTTGCAGAAAGCAGTGACTGGGCATTTTTGATAACCCAGGCAACGGCAATCGAGTATTCCGTTAAGAGGACAAAGGAACATATATCAAATTTCAACGCGCTTCTGAGCAGCCTTAAGTCTGATACGGTCGATATAGATTTTTTGAAGTGGCTCGAATACAAAAACTCGATATTTAAAAACCTTGATTTCAGGATATACTCAGGCAAAAATATAACATAGTGGATACCTAAAATGGGACAGCCGGTTAAAACGGATGTTCATGGTAAAAAAAGGGCGATAAAACGCTCTAACTATTTGAGATTACTTCAAAATACGGCGGGTGCGTATTCCGGCGAAACCGACCATCTGTTCCGGTCATGTCGACCACCTGAGAAATCGTCTTTACACTGGACAGAGTTATCATACATTTACAGGTCGGATAGGGTCAACATTTTTCATCAATCCC
>JADFXO010000233.1 GCA_015233485.1 Nitrospirota bacterium | reverse complement strand
TAATGTTCCAAACCCTTTCCAAAAGTATGTGAACCAAGGGGTTTCAGCTACCCAAAAACCACCAACAGTGGATGATGTGCTGATTGCGATTGCCATATTCATCCACTTTTTTGTCCTCGTTAATCGCCTCAAATACATCTCATTACACCGAACATTCAAACGCGCAGTTCTATACTCATTATACACATCCCAAACGGGATGCTTTTCATTCTCCACATTGTCTGTATCCATACATTCCCCCCGCACTCGTTTTCCAATGTTATATTCATTGGCGTTTAAGTTCTATTTTGATCTATGTAACAGGCTCGAAAAGAATCGAGACTAACCCTTGTGTTCTTCATTATTCAGAGATTATCATATTTATTTAGATTTGTCAAGAATAAATAATTGCCAGGAAAATAAATATAAGAGCTGAGTACGTTACCTTAAGTAAGCATTATATGATAGATTACTTATGATAGAAGTTTATTATAATCAGATAATAACAGATAGCTATCCCCATTGTATATAAGCACATTTTGAAATAATTCATTATATGTTAATGTTACGATGATGCCATACTTATTAACAGTTTATGTGGTAATGCCGAACATGAGCATAAAATCAACATGGTTTCGATAGTGGGTTTGTTGTTGGGGCAGACTCATGGCACGCGGCCCCGGTGCGGTAAATTTTCTCCATCAAACACAGATTCAGCACATGCTCTGCGTCGGCCTGTTCCGGCTTTTGGCTGTGAACACCATAGGCAACATCATTCAAACTCCGGCAGTGTGCTTGCACAACTGACGGTGGGCGGAGTGTCGATGACGCCCGTCAGTGTCATCAGGGCCGTCATGATTCAGGATTACACTATCGGCGCTGTTTATTCCCCATAGTGGAAATGTGCGGGATTAAGAGGATAAATGTGCGTGGTTTCAGCGGGAAAGGTTAGTTGTCTGCACAGCGAAAGGTGTGTTTGGATTTTTTTATATGTACGTCCTTTCCAGCTATAGATAATTTGTGTGTAGTTAAATATTTTTGATTATAATTACTCATGTTATTGTATAAGAAAATATAATCAACTGTGTAATTTTCGTCAAGGTAATTGCAGACTTTATGAATAACTTTTTTCGCTACTTCTTCACCGCCGATCAATTGTTCCTTTGCATGTGAAGGTTTTTTATTTTGTCCATCGTCAATCTCGACAAGCACGAGGTGAGTAATTCTCTGATTATTTGTAATTAAGATCAAGCAATCACACACTTTTTCACTTAGATTACCTACTATACCACGCACGGTTTCACCTTTCAATATTATATAGTCGTTACAATTATCGAGATATAGGGCACATTTACCCTTATCGTAACATTTTTTCCCTTTAATAATTGCTGTTGAGCATTTTTCTTTGATACAATCAATAACAGGCACAGAATTCTCAAGCATACGCTAGTCCCTCAGCGAATCCCTGATTTTCATCGTATCGTCAAAAAGAGATTCTGTTATCTTGAGGAATTCCTCATCTGATATACCATTGTCCTTGTCGATTTCTGCTTCGCGTATCTGGTAACCATTGGCGCTTTTGTTTTGATGAAATACATATGCCCCTAACTCTTCCAGTGACAAGTAAAGTTCTTTATCGAAAGTCTGCCGCTTTTCCTCGGGGAGTGTTGAAAGCAGCAGGTAGTAACTTAACTGCTCCAATAGAAAATCACTGTGCGTGGTGATAATTACATAAACGCCCGCTCGTATCAATCTCACGAGGAGCTTTGCCATAAGCCTCTGGTTGGAAGGATGAAGATGTGCCTCCGGCTCTTCGATTATCATAATATCGCCGGGTTCGATATAATACTTTAGATAAAGAATTATGGGGGCAAGTTCAGATACCGTAGAAGATGTCCTGTGAATAGGAATTACTGTTTCTTTAAATCTATATTGTATTCTAGGAAAAGATCCGGGCAAGGTTCTCTCAATCACTATCTCACCATTAATGGTATCCTGTTCAAACTCAACTGCCATATCGTATAAAGGTCCTTTTTTTTCTGGCATTTCGTAAATATTATATAGAAGCTCTACAACCGTACCCTGCATACTAGCTGGTTCAGTCTTGCGTGTACTCGAAAATGTAAGATTATTTACAATAGTTCCATACAATGTCCTGTAGCACTGTAAAATTCCAGTCCTGCCTGCCGGGAGGCAATAACTGAACGGCATTTTGAATTGTTCAGCTATTATCTCATTATAATCCTGAACAAAAAATCGCTTTACTGCTCTAATATCAGTTATTTCATGATTTTTTATACGTCCAAAATAATCCTGTAGTTGATTATCAATACGATCAAGATTAATTGTGTTATTTATCTTCATAGATTCGCCATGATGAGCTAAACAAAGTACGCTGATATTACCATTATGAGTAATTTTTATTTTGTAGGAGTTTTGGTCTATTAGCGTCAATTCTTTGTGTTGACACGCATACATTTTTTCCATTGTAGCCTTAAGGTAATGTTTGTAAAAATATTTATATAATTCATCAAGTATGCTGATTGATATTTCATCAGGGATTTTTGAATTCCCGATGCTGCTATTTATTAATGGTCTGAGAAAATTCTCAAGTTCAGGAACAGTATTTGCGATATTTTGAAATTCAGTTGCTTTTCTTACGTAATCATCTATTGGAGACTTAATAGGTATAAACCATTGATTATACGATTCTGCAAGCGCGTGAACAAGCATGGCGATATATGATTTACCTGAGTTATTCTGGCCAATCAGTACGGTCAGGTTTTTTAGTGAAACTGTGCCCTTGCTGATTGGGCCGAAGTTTTTTACCTCTATGGTGAGGTCAGGCCTCTTAATAGTCTTGTGAGCCTTTGGAGTTTTGGACTTGACTTTTCGCATGATTTATTATGCGAAAATACTGCCGGTTTGTCAAATGGGCGCGTCTGTGGTATAATGGATGTAAATGTGCTTAGCAGTGCCGGTTGAGATTGTGGAAGTAGATGGCGCCCGTGCAATTATTGATAGTGGAGGTGTGCGGCGGGGCGTTAGTCTTTTGCTTTTGCCGGAGTCTGCCGAGGTTGGCGATTATGTGCTTGTTCATGCCGGATTTGCCATTCAGAAAATGGACAGCGGCACTGGTAATGAAATCATAAATCTTTTTCGGGAAATCGAACGATGCGCCCTGCCGCTTAAAAACGACACCGATGCATGAGTTGTCCATTGCCCGGAGCGTTATTGATTTGGCGGTAAAAAATTGCCTTGATAACGGCACCACGACTATCGAAAAAATCATCCTCTCTATTGGCGCCGCATCAGGGGTGATGCCCGAGGCCCTGTCGTTTGCCTTTGATGTCATAAAACAAGGGACGATTGCCGGGGGCGCTGCCCTCTGCATAAACACTGTGCCGGTGTCAGGGGTATGTTCAGATTGCACAAAGGAGTTTGTCAGCCACGATGGGTACTTTATTATTAATTGCCCACACTGCAACAGTGCCGCGATAACCGTGACAGGTGGATTTGATTTGGACATGGTCGAAATTGACGTAGAATAATGTGAGGTGTTATGAACATAAAAGTGGTGACTAAGATACTCGATGCAAATGACCGCATTGCCGAAACTAACAGCCGCAAACTAAAGGCTGCCGGCATATATACTATAAACCTTATGGGCGCGCCGGGCGCCGGTAAGACATCTCTTTTGGAGTGCGCCATCCCTAATTTGAAGGGTGGACTAAGGATGGGGGTTATTGAGGGGGACATCGCCGGTACGGACGACGCCGGAAGGATTGCCCTGCACGGCGTCCCCGTCGTGCAGATAAACACCGGGGGGGCGTGCCATCTGGACGCGAACATGATAGGCTCTGTTTTGGACTCACTTCCCCTTGCCGAAATAGATGTGCTTATAATAGAAAACGTGGGAAATCTTGTCTGCCCCGCAGAGTTTTCACTTGGCGAGGATATAAAAATCATGGTCTCAAGCATTACAGAAGGCCACGATAAGCCGGGCAAATACCCACTAATGTTCCAGAAATCAAGCGCCCTTATTTTAAATAAGACAGACCTGCTGCCCTATATGGACATTGATATGGGGAAATTTAAGGCCGGCGCGTTGTCATTAAATCCCAAAATTAAAATATTCGAAGTCTCCTGCAAGACACAAGAGGGCGTCGGGGAGTTTTGCTATTGGTTAAGCGCGCTAAGATAACAATCAGGGGAACGGTTCAGGGTGTGGGATTCAGGCCCTATGTGTTTAAGGTGGCCGCGGGTTGTGGCCTTAGGGGATACGTGGCAAATACGCCCACCGGAGTGGACATAGAGGTAGAGGGTGAGAATGCCGAAGGTTTTATTGAACGGCTAATAAAACATCCCCCCGCCCTCTGCTCTATCGAAGAGGCATCCATTGAAATCCTGCCATTAAAAGGCTATCAGGGCTTCACCATTAAAAAAAGTCCCGGCGGCACGGCGCCTTCTACTCAAATATCCCCCGATATATCCATCTGCGGCGATTGTCTTAATGAACTGTTAGACCCCAACGACAGGCGATACCTCTACCCATTTATAAACTGTACGAACTGCGGCCCAAGATACTCTATAATAAAGGCCGTTCCATACGACAGAAGGAACACAACTATGTCCGAATTTCCGATGTGTGAAGACTGCCGAACCGAATACGTCAATCCTGAAAACCGGCGCTTTCACGCGGAGCCTATTGCGTGTGAGGCGTGCGGCCCTGCCCTTGCGCTCGTCCCGCCAACCCTTAAATACACCGGAGTTTCGGCGGCTCCGATAGAGTCAGTTATAAGGCTGCTCAAACAGGGGGCGATAGCCGCTGTTAAGGGAATCGGAGGGTTTCACCTGATCTGCGACGCCCTCAACGGCGATGCCGTCAGAACACTGCGCGAAAGAAAGAAAAGAGAAAGAAAACCCTTTGCTATGATGGCGGCAACAATTAATTCGTGCAGGGAATTCGCTCACATATCGGACAAAGAAGAGGCCCTGCTTACCTCGCCAAGACGCCCAATAGTGTTATTAAAACAGAAAGCCTCTCAGCTCTCACCGCTTGTAAGTGGCGGCGTGGCGCTCCACGGCCTTATGCTGCCGTACACACCCCTGCACTATCTCCTGTTTTACCACCCGTTAGGAAATAATCCCGTACATATTCCTCATTTTAAAGCCCTTGTAGTGACAAGCGGCAACCACGCCGGTGAGCCTGTCATTACGGACAACGATGAGGCCGCTGACAGACTTTCGGGCGTAGCCGATGTATTCTTGCTTAACAACAGGGATATTTATATGGGCAGCGACGATTCGGTTGTCAGAGTAAGAGGCGATGGTATGCCGATGTTCATGAGAAGGTCGCGTGGGTATGTTGCCGAGGCAGTGCTCATTAACGGCGACGGCCCTGAGGTGGCGGCATATGGTGGAGATTTAAAAAATACCTTCACCGTAGTAAAGGGAAATCACGCGCTACCAAGCCCTTATCACGGCGATATGGAAAATCTTCGTACTATGGAATTTTTCAATCGAAACCTGAAAAACATGTCGTCGATTTTTGGTATAAATCCAGCCATAGCCGTCTGTGACGCCCATCATGGATATCAAACCAATGCGATGGCAACAGAGGGGGGCACGGGGCAGCCTATCCTCATTCAACATCACCACGCCCACGCGCTGTCTGTCATGGCCGAACATCGGTTAACCGGAGACGCCCTTGCGGTGGTGCTGGACGGCACAGGTTATGGGACTGACGGCAGCATGTGGGGCGGGGAGGTTCTGATTGCCAACCCGTATGGATTTACGCGCGCGGGGCATTTTAAGTATATGCCCTTGCCGGGCGGTGAGAAAGCCGCGAAGGAACCCCGGCGCATGGCCGTGGCCTATGTTGCAGACGCCTTTGGACATGGGGCAAGGGACGCGCTCAAGGCAATTGGGTATACAGCACGGCATGGAGAGGAATTCGTAGATGCGATTTTAAAGATAATCCCCATAAGGGAGTTCTCTCCACTTAGTAGCAGCGCGGGAAGGTTATTTGACGCAGTATCTTCCATACTTGCGCTTGTTGATATAAACACGTATGAGGGACAGGCACCTATGGAACTTGAGGCCATTATATCATCCGGGGTTGGCGGGTCATATCCTTATGACATATCGGACGGCGCGGTTGTGGATTTCTCCGCGGCCATTAGGGCCGTCGTATCAGATGTGATTGGAGGCGTAGACAGAGGAAAGATAGCGGCCATTTTTCATAATACCGTAATTAACGCCGTCATTGATTTGGCGCTGAGAATAAGTAATACCTCTGGATTAAGAGACATCATATTAAGCGGCGGGGTCTTTCAAAACGCATATCTGCTTGACAACACCGTACGAAGACTAAAGGCCTTGGG
>JADFXO010000232.1 GCA_015233485.1 Nitrospirota bacterium | reverse complement strand
CGATGTTATTATAGCTCATGAGCTATGTTACCAGCTATTTGTTTTAGGAGATAAATTAACCGCCTTCGAATTTATCGGCAGACATAATGACAACAAATATAAGGGATATGAAGGCCATTTGCTATTTAAAAATATCAATAATCAAGATGTTTATTACATATTGAAAGCTGAAAGTGGAAGTGAATGTCTCTGGAAAATCAATTCAATTGAAAGTAACGAATGCGTTCCCTTTATGTTTGCAAAATATGTTACTATAGTATCAAACCTGCCTGAACATGCTCAGGAAATAGAAGAGAGGGAATATGCCGAGGTAAATGATAAACCGATTCCGGATAAGACTAAGACAACGGCGTCATTTTCAGGTCTGGCGAATTCTTCTTACGGCGCTGATTTAATCGGATGTCTAAGGATGGATGTCGATGATCTTGGTAAACTCTTTTCAACGAAAATAAAAGATAAAGATTTCGACCTTGCCACTCTTTCATATATTTCAAGGGAGTTAAATTATTTCTTTAAGATTGTTCTAAGCGATATTTGTAAAGGACCTGTTGAGATAGTGGGAGGTAAAAATAAGATTATTACCGATTTGATTTCCAAAGGGTATGAAGAAAGAGGAGGGCGGTATGTATCGATAGTATATTCAGGCGGCGATGATTTGTTTATACTTGGCGCTTGGGACGAAACGGCAGAACTGGCTTTTGACATCCAAAAATGTTTTGATAGTTACTTTACCAGGATAATGGCCAAAATCGATACAAGCATAAGATTAACTATTTCAGCCGGATTAACGCTTCATAAAGACAAATACCCTTTGTATCAAATAGCCAAGCATAGTAAAGAAGCAGAGGAAGAGGCGAAATCTTTTAAATATAACCTAGAAGCGAAAGCACAAAAAAATAAAATATGCTTGTTTTATTCACCATCGTATAAATATAAAAACAATGAGTTAAATATTATAGCCGCCAATAATATACGAGCGAATCAGAAAGATAATCACGATAAGTTTGTATATGCATTGAATTGGAATGAAGACAAAATGTTTAAGATTATGAATATATTAATAAGCTTGTGCGAAAAACAAGTCGATAAGATAGTTATTAACAACATATCGAGAGCCTTGGTATACAAATTGTTTTCCCTTGCCGAAACGTGGTGGTACAAAAATTCTTTATACGTTCCTCATTTATATTATACAATCGAGAGACTTGGAAAAATTTCACAAAATGGAACTGAAAATAAGGCGGAACTAATTCATCAGTTGAGAGATTTAATAATAATGCTGCCATTATCGGAACATGAACACAATGCAATCAAATACTTTAAAATACCCTTAACCTGGTTTGATTTGTTGTTGCGAAATAAAGGAGAATAATATGGCGAATTTGGAAGAGTTTAATAGAATTATAGGAGAGTCTGTCAGTTTGACGGATATTGAGCTTGATATTATGATAGATTATTCAGAGGTTTTAGCAAGAAATTTAAGCTCGATTAAGACCCACCAAATAAGGCGTTTTTTCGATGCAATAAAAAATATCAAAATGTCATTTGACGAAAGTATCGTATTAACACCTGAATATCAGGCAAAGCTATTAATGCTTCGTCCACAGTTCATGAATGCCGCCGTTAAACAAAGCGGACTAAAGGTATTAACAGAAATTTGCAGTAAAATGATAGGAAAAATTAAGGATAAGGGGTTTGATAAAAAAGATATTATGCATTTTACAAATTTCTTTGAATCGTTAGTTGCGTTTCATAATGTTTGCAGCAATAAGGAAAAAGGAGGAAAACGAGATGAATTATAAGCCTGGATTGTTGGGAAATATAGTGATAAAAGGCTTGATAGAAGCTAAAACAGGGCTTCATATCGGCACATCGCAGGACACGGTAGAAATAGGAGGTATAGACTCACCTGTTATAAAACATCCTATAACAGGAGCACCTTATATACCGGGTAGTTCTCTGAAAGGAAAAATGAGAAGCTTTATGGAAAAGATTGCATCTGCAAAAAATGCTAATATCCAATATAATAGAAATTCTGGTAGACCTGGTAATCCTATAATGCAGCATGTCTGTAATGACATAGAAGAATTTTTATATGAGGATAAAATTAAAGGTCCTGGTGCAAAAAACTGCGAAGTATGCAGGGTTTATGGCTCGACTGGAGAAAAAGGAATGAACAATTTCCCATCGAAAATAATAGTGCGTGACAGTAATCTGAACAAAGATCGTTTAAAAGATGTGAAGCCGGATAAAATATTTGTGTTTGAAGCAAAAATGGAAAACGCGATTGACAGAGTAACATCTGCTGCTCAACCTCGAACATTTGAACGTGTTCCCGCAGGTGCAACATTCGATTTTGAGATCGTGTATAAAGTTCAGGGACATTTTGCAAATGACTCAAAAGTATATTTTTTAACTGATACAGAAATTAGTCATGCTATAGAAGATGTAAAAAATATATTTTTGGTATTGAGCATAATCAGCCATGATGGCCTTGGAGGAAGCGTTTCCAGAGGCTACGGACAGGTTGTATTTTTCATAAGCAAAAAAGAGTCTAAATACTACAAAGCTGCTGGCAACGCGGGTGAATTTTTATCAGATACGATAAACGTAGAGAATGGTTATATTAATGATCTTGAGAAATTGAGATTAGATAATTTTGATATTCTTAAAAACTCAATAGAAAATAAGAAAAAAATAACATAATGAAGTACCTGATAGAATTAAATTTCAAAAGTGGAGTGCATTTTGGTTCCGATGTAGCCGGTTATGGAGTGGAGCAGGTTCAGGGGTATGCCCACTCGGATACCATTTTTAGTGCTTTGATTAACACCCTCGCATCTATACGAGGAATTTTTGAAGATAAGAAATGGATTAGTGGATTATTGGATAGTAATGGTGATGACATTGTAAACGTTCCCTTTAAAGTTTCGTCCTTTGGTTTTGTAAACAGTGAAGCGAAAGAAAACTCTGAACCAACTTATATGTATTATATACCTAAGCCGCTAACTCTTCCTATTAATATAACAAATGAAGGAGAGATGCGAACGTATAGTAAAGATTTCAGAAAACGAAAATTCATTTCTATAGATACGTACTTAAAATGGATCAAAGGTGAGCCTCTCGATATTAAAAGTATACTGGATACAGAATTACAGTCATTTTGGGTGGAGCAGCCTAAAACACAACACTTGACCGATAGTTTGACTTCAGCTTCACAGATATACAGAACCGGGCTTGTTTTTTATTTAGACACTGTAAAACCCTTTTTTATTGTAGACATTGACGAGACTATCTTTACTTTAGATGATTTTAAGAAAATCTTGAACAACTTGAAGTATACGGGGCTTGGTGGAAGAAAAACGAGTGGATGTGGCTCTTTTGATTTCTCTGAAAAAGACTGGTTTTGTCTCAATGTAGATGATACCAATGACCATATGAAAATAAACCAACATTTTGATAAAAATAAAGAGTCAGCAAGGGAAGTATTTAAAAATATATTTGCGATTAATTCAAATAGCCAATATTTATTTTCGACTTATTTCCCGTCCGATATTAATAATGAAGAACCATTGGCCTATTCTTTGGTTCTACGTAAAGGGTGGTTTTTTTCGACATCAAGCTATTTTCAACTTAAGAGGCAAAGTTGTTTTATGTTTGGTGAAGGCTCAGTATTTGAGTCTAAGATGAATGGGGCTTTAGCTGATGTTACCCCTAAGGGATTTACAGAACATAAAATTTACAGATGTGGTATACCATTTACACTTCCATTTTGTGGGGCTAAATAAATGGATATATTTGAGAAAAGAAAGATAAAAATTAAAGCACTCTCACCGGTTTGCATTAAAGGAATGGCATTGGGCGAATATGCTTATAATTATGTTAGAAAAGATGAATACACTGCATATTCAATCGATTCCGATAAGCTGGGTGGATTTTTATATGAAAGAGATAACAGCTTAACGCTTCTTAATACGTTTATTGACGAGATGGAACAATGGATACAAGGTGATGGAAATACAGATGAAAAGAATAATGGATTCAGTATTGGAAACTTTCTTTCTAAAAAGGGTATTTACGATTATAGAAATAATAAAATCTTAACTGAGGCATTAATACAAAAGGGCGTATTCAAATCGGTCATAAATGCACCATCAAAAGAGGCTTTTATTCGAAATGGCTTCGGAAAGCCATATATCCCGGGCAGTTCTATTAAAGGCGCACTTAGAACTGCTGTAATGTATAAGCTTATTAAGAACTACAAAGAATGTAGCGGCAATAACTATGTAAAAGAATTTATGGATAATATAGAATCAAGTCTTGATAAATACAAAAAAATAACTTCAAAAGATGTAAAGGAAAACAAAAAAAAGATATTTTCTAAAGAACTTCAAAACTATTTGTTTCAGGGTGAAATAAAAGAACTAAGTCCTGACAAGGATTTCTTTAAATATGTTAACGTCAAAGATACCCCTGAAATAACGATAAATAAAAATCAGAAAGCCGTAGTTGCCTGTCTGGAAAAATCAAAGATGTTACCTCCGCCGTTGAAACAACAAGAGGCAACAGACAAAGAAAAAATCGGTAAAATCATACCTTTCGGCAATTGGTTTAAAGTAAAATATATTAATAAAGAATACGATTTTACTGATAAAATATGTAAAAAACATTTCTCAGAAATAAAGCTCAATGTTGGTAAAGCTGTGTTAATTAAAAAAATGGGGTCGGACAAAATTACCGATTTTGAATTTACCGATAGTAAACCGGAGGTTGTAGACGATAAAGAAGATGGTACGAATATTAAGTACAAAGTAGGTTACAAAAGAAGTACCAGTAATAATCATATAACATCCCCTATTGAAACATTTACAGGAAGCACCACCTTTGATATAATCATTGATAAAGATGCTATCTCAAAGCTCGAATACGTTCCATTTTCTAACATAAACGAACTGCTTGGCCTTGTCAATGAATTTAATGAAGACCTTTGGATTTATGAAAAAGAATTGTTTAACTTAACCACCAACGAAGACCTCTTTCTCGCACCCACTATCGAATTCTACAAAAAAAATATTCAAAACAAGTTTCGGATTGGCTGGGGATCCGGTTTATTAGGTATGACCATTGATTTGCTTTTTAAGGATGACCAAAAAGTTTTAATAAGGAATATTATTTTCAACAAGGATGATTATGGTTTACCGGCACCGAAAACACGAAGGTTGATTTTTGATGAAAATCAACCTACCTTGCCTTTAGGTTGGGTAGCTTATGAAATATTTTAATGGAGGATATAATGGTAGCAATATTAAAAGAATTTTTTAATCAACCATTTTTTATTATCGTTGGGGGGTTCACAACAATCTCAACGATAGTCGGTTTTATGTCTATAATCTTTCTGTCTATTAAAGGTGTTTTACCAGTAATTCTTAAACTCGGGGTAGGTCTTTCAAGTCGAAAAATAGCAATTATTGGTTCAGAAACAGTATGTTTAAACTTAAAGAATACCCTCATGGAGTCAAAAATATTTAACGAGAAAAACATCGACAAAGTATTTCTTAATAATATTGATAAGGCTAAAGATGCGACAATCTTTCTAGTAGATTGGACATCATCGAAAGATAAAATTGAGCAGATATTTAATGCAAGAAAAAGTAATCAAACGCCGATAATTATCTACGCAGAATCTGAAAGCATCCCACGTGAAACTATAAAGGACATCGGAAATCGAGCAAATACTGTCGTAGTCAATTTTAGAGGTCGCTTATTGAATGATATTTTAACCTCTATGGTTACTACTAGCTATGAAAGATAGAATGCTCAAGGCTCAATTAATTGTTAATAAACATTACATAATAAGGTTGCACTGTTAAAAAGCGTGTCTCTGATGAACGTAAAAGCTTATCTGCCTTCTGCTATCAAAAAATCGTTGGTTGATTTTAATGTCCTCATATTAACGTTCGTTTTTCGGGCGCTTGAGGACGTTTCGCTTGGCCCTGACCAGACGAAGGGGGACAAGTGGCGGGGCGCGCTTGGTTACGCTCTCAAGCGCGAGACGTGCAGGGCGCAATATCCGAAAAACTGCCCGGCGTGCGAATTAAAAGCAGATTGCACGTATTTTATGTATTTTCTCACGGACAAGCCTCATCCTTACATATTAAGGCCCAGACTGGACACAAAACCCGTATATGCAAAAGGTGAGGAAATTACGCTGGAACTCGTTCTTATCGGAAATGCCATAGTCCGCTCCCATGCATTTATAACCGCACTCATAAACGCCGGGAAAAAAGGAATGGGCAAAGGCAGGGCCAGGCTTCTCTCGGAGACGTTGGAAATAACCCAAAGGTTCGACTTCAACGACATACTC
>JADFXO010000231.1 GCA_015233485.1 Nitrospirota bacterium | reverse complement strand
TTTATTTATTGATGTTTGAGATTAGAAATAAATCAGTCCCGTTTTTGCAATATTTGTATCACTGAACCATACGAATTCGCTGTTCGATCGGATTTTTCAATTTTTTTAGCGACTTGATATATTCTATAAAGACCTCTGAGTCTATAAATCCGGTATCGACGGCGGAACTTGCCGCCTTCAACGGGGAAACAGCTTCAGTCCCCTGTGAGGGCTTGAAACTATCGCCCCCTTTGGCGATATACTCGCTTAACGCTATTTTGTAGAAGGCGTCCATCTTAACAGGCACGTATTTCCGTGTATCCCGCGCCTTTATTTCCATGCCTTCGACGCGCCGTCCCTTTGGCTTTGACAAGTCCATAGCAAATCTAAGGCCGGAGGCGTATATAAAAGGGGGCTTTTTCATTTTACTTATCTGAAAATCTATGGTTGACTCGATAGCGTCTTTTATCTGATAACCTTTGAGCTTCAGGACATATATCGTATTGTTAAAGGGCATGAGTGAGGTGGCGTCGGCGATTGAGACATTGCCCTTTGGCAGGTCGATACGCACGCCGCCGGAGTTCATAATGGCAATAACGGCGCCTGCCCCGGCGGTCTTCTGGAGCATACTGTCGGTAATAATCGGCCCTGGTCCCTGATTATTTGCGCGCGCGATGGTCTCTTCGGCGTAGGCGATCGTCTCCTGCATGTAGTTTTTAATCGGAGCCGTATAGTTATCAAGTTTTAGCGCCGCCACAGGGTCTTCTTTAACTATCTGAAAACGGGGGTTTGAAGTAATCTTACCACTTGAAATCGATTCGTAAAACTCTGCCGCCTCCGGCGTATTAGCTGCGTTTTCCGAGAGGATAAGCGTCTGACTGCCACGATAAGAGACAATCTTGCCGTCGCCGTCGAAGTCGATATCAACAAGGCCAAGTATCTTTCCAAACTCCCATGCCGTAACGACAACCACGGTAGAGTTATCTCTGCCGCGTACCTCTGTCGGGTAAGGCCCAATCGGGTTAAGGCCAGTCTGACCCAGCGTGTCATCACCCAGGAGCGTGTGGGAGTGTCCACCTACGATAACGTCCACGTCCGATAGTGTGTGGGCAAGTACGAGGTCATTTTCATAGCCGACGTGTGAGAGCACAATTATAATGTTTACACCCTGCCGTGTCAGGGCAGAGATGGAGGCCTGGGCTGATTTTATAATGTCGTTGAACTTAACCGATTTGCCGGGTTTGGAAATGGACGGCGTATCTGTGGTGGTAAGGCCGACAATGCCTATCTTGCGGCCATGGTTTTCTATAATTGTATAGGGCTTAATCAGACCATAAAGCGGAGATTCCGTTGATAATTCAACATTTGCCGACACGATGGGAAAGGATGCCTTTTTGATAAATCCGGCAAATACGGAAGGCCCCTTGTCGAATTCATGATTACCAGAAGCCATAGCGTCAAGGCGCATCGCGTTAAGGAAATCCACATCGGCAAGTCCGTGGTATTTCGAGAAAAACACCGTTCCTGTAAACACATCCCCCGCGTGAAGGAATAAGAAGTTAGGATGAGATTCTCTCAGGGCGGCGACGGCTCCGGCAATCCGTGGAAACCCGCCCGCGCGCACGGTGAAAGAACGTGAGTTGTATGTCAGGGGTACGTTGGATGGCTCAAGATGACCGTGTGTGTCGTTGATATGTGCTATGGAAAGGGTATATATATCGCCGGCGCTATCTGCGATACCATACGTCAAAAACCCGAACAAGATGGCTGCTATGATAATAAGACGCGCCCCGGGCGATGCTGTATTCATCCCTGTCCTCCTTAAGTTAATAAGTATTCTTTTTTTTGGGTACCCCAAAGAGCCGGGAAGATAGTCTTTCCCCCTCTTTGGGGTAATTACCCTGTATTATATGCCCAGGGCCTTTCTTTTTTTCATGATGTGGGCTTCAATCCCATCCACAATTTGAACAGGGTCATTGCCGACGGCAATTTTCCCTCCGGTAAGACTCTCAATATCCTGAGTCAGGAGTTTAACTACGTCCGGCGCTCCAGTTACGGCAGGTACCGGCGATACATGTGTATAGAGACCAAAGGCTACGGCAAACATGGCGTCAATAGTAGCTTTTTGTTCCATGAATTCAGGAGCTGTTACGGCTACCGGCAACTGTGACACGTCAACGCCAAGTGCCCCGGCAACGGCTGTCACCAGATTAGCAAGTCTTCCCGTATCAGTACAAGTGCCAAAACTCAGTGCCGGTGGAACTCCCAGCGCCCTGCATACGCCCTGAAGCCCTGGTCCGGCTAAGTCTATGGCATCGAGGCTTTGCAGCCCTGCCACCTGTAAGGCCGCATTTCCGCAACCTGCGCTGAGTACAAGGATGTCTCTCTTTATCAGCTCCTTAGCAACTGCTACGGTCACGGCGTCCTGTGGTCCGTTTGCCAGGGTTGTGCAGCTTACCAGTGCGGTTATGCCTTTTATAGCGCCCGCCTTTACCGCATCGAGAAGCGGGTTTAAGGTTCCTCCAAGTGCTCTAAGCACGGATTCGGTCGAAAATCCTACTATCGCGTTTTGTTTTTTCTGAGGAATAAGTGTATCTTTACCCTTCCTCTTTTCAAAGTTAGCGATTGCTATGGTTATCAGCTTCCCCGCGATTTCCTCTACGTTTTCCGCAGTGTAATCAAAGTTAATGTTTACGCCCGGTATTCTGACAAGCTTCGATACGCTCACTACGGTTGAGTTATATTTATCCGCGTAAATGCCCAAAGTCGGCACAGAACAGTTCATGTCAACCGCAAACAGGTCTACGGCGCCGGTTGCCATTACATATTCCTGATTTATCCAGTTGCCGGTAAGACCTACAAAAACATCATCTGTGGGAAATCTCTGAATCAATTCCTGGCCGGTCTCAATAGAACCGACAACCCTGATACCCTTAGCGCCTTTGTCACGGGCAAGCTTTTGAATATCGTCACGATGTGCAAGCTTTATTATAGCCGCCCCAACAAAAGGCTCATGGCCGTTTGGAAGAATGTTTACATAGTCTTTGTCTATAATGCCAATATCTACAAAAGTCTCATGTGGAGTGGGAGTACCAAAAAGGATGTCCTGGACAATCTCAAGCGCAACCTGTGAACAGTAAGCCATGGAGATACTCATTCTCAAAGCCATTTTCGCTAAAGATACATAGTCCGAGTCAATATTGGTCATGCACCTGGTTTCCGTATCCATGATTTCATGAAGCGGACCACCGGGGAAAATCCCCATATCCCTCCAGATTCGTTTGCGTGACTCAGGCGCAAATATCTCAACGAGTTTTGATTCCTCGTCAGAGTCGCGATGAAATTCATTCAGGAAAAACTCGGCTACTTTTAAGGCAGTCTGCCTTAGGCTCTCCTGTTTTCCTATTCCAAGCTGAACGGCGACATCATTCAGCATCTCTTCATTTTTTATCTCAAAAGAACTCTTTCCCTCGCCCACAGCCTTTAAGGTCTTAAAAGCTGATTTTGCGTGATATGAATACGCGGCAGCGCCAAAAATGTTTATATGCACCAAATTCCTCATCACCATGCCGTTTGCGTCTATGCCGCACACACCTCTGTCGGCATATTGTGTTATCCTGCATGGTCCCTGGCTGCACAATTGGCAGCTTACACCTTTAGTACAGTATTTGCAGCGAGTTTTTTCCTGAGACTCAAAACGCTCAAGCATATTTGACATGCCGTCTTTCTTAACTTTTCCATGAAGCTCGTTTATGCTTCCGTGAAGACTTACATTTTCCATGTTCCCTCCAGATTTTTACCTTTCTTAATGGGTAGTTTACTAATATCAATTGCCCTGTGGCGATAATCGCCGTTTGTAAAGAGAATTATAACAGTTTTCTTTTGGGAAGTCTATGATTTTAATCATAGTCTGCGGTTTCGACTTGTCTCTATGGCTGTATTTTAGCATAACCCTGAAAAAGGCAGTTGACAATCACAAAAACCGGCTTATATGGGGATAATGGCGGCTCGTCTCGTTTTTGCAAAAAAGCCACTAAAAATGTTAGTCTATGTCCAAGGAAAGTAATCCCAATTAACTAAGGAGGCAATATGAGAAAAAAAGCGCTGTTAGTTTTGGTTGTATCACTAATGTTGTCGTTATTTTCAGGGCAGTCTTACGCGATAACACTCTCTGCCCCTATTGGGACAGGCGGGCAATTCTACGATGCCGGTAATGGCCAGTATTATTTAATATTTGATGGTTTGTCGGTCAATGGCACCCCATACTGGTTGATGTGGCAGTTTGATCAAAATACCGCAGGTTGGGATATATATACCGGCAATACTATTTCTCAAACGGGTACTGGTTATTCATACGGGGCGTATGTGTACGACAATACGAGTCAAATTTTAATTGTCAAGTCAAACATGGTTTCGTCGGGGTCAATCCTGGGCAGCCAATGCGGGAAAGGCTTGGTTTTAGGTAAGCATGTCTTTGCCATTACCAATTTAACCGCAACGAGCGTTTCAGTCAGAAATGTGGAATCAACAACCGCCAGCACGTTGACATTTACCAGATCAAGCGGCACGCCAGGCAATATAACCGGCATATGGAGTAATGTTGATAGCAGCGGAAACACCACAGCGATTGCCCTTAACACCGATGGCTCAGATGTAGTCTATGAAAATATCGTATCCTGTTCTAAATGATTATGGGGTAGGCAACCACGGCGGTAAATTGTCTCCAGCCTGCTGATTGTTTGTGAGAAGGCGTTTGACCTATCATCGGCGGCATAACAGGTACAGATTGGACAATGGTGCGGGGCACACGATACAGGTCGAGCACTGCCCCCTGTTAAGTTACAGGGGGTTGACACCTGAAGCCACGCCACTTGACTCATGAGGAATTTACGATTGCGGCAATTGAGGACATCCTTGCCAGATGCCAGCTGCCCGACTGGGTACCATTATTACCGTAATTCGGGCAGACACCTACGGTGAGGTTGCCGGGAAAATACGCTCATTGTGCGAGTGCTCTTTGTTCGGCTGCCCTGTATTTCGCCGCATACTCAATGCCGTGAGGCAGCCGCGTCCTGCGGGGTAAGCACATAAACGGTAAATAAGCAGGAGAGCCTTGTTACATGAAATTGAGTGCCCGTACTATCGGTTTGATGAATCCTAAATTGCCTTTCACACAGTTCACTTGACTCTATCACCGATAGGACAAAACACTCTCCTATGTCTCAGGATTCACTAATTTTACTTACCTCCAGATTGCCCCTAACTGGTACCATGCACCGTTATAATAGGTAAACATAGTCCCATCTGTCCACGCTACAAGGGCGGCGCCGTTGGTAAACCATTGGGCATAGTATGTAAACCCCCCTGATGTCCCCGTAACTATGCCTCCAGATGTTGACCCAAACCACGAGGCATATTGATTATAGATTTCGTTAATCGCTGCTGCGGCAGTCGCATTGTCCGATGATCCTGACGTAAATACCACCTTTACAGACTTATTTGACGACATTGTGATGGTACATTGAGAACCGCTTGTCGAATCACACCCTATCCAACTCGTAAAAGTAGAGCCAGAAGCGGCCGTTGCCGTAAGCACTACCGATGTGCCTGATGTATATGATGCCGTGCCAGTGTTCCCGCTCCATGTAATTGTCCCTGAATCAGGTGTTACAGTGCCGTAACCCGTGCCGGATTTGGTTACGCTCAGGTCATAAGTTACAGTCTGAACATAAGTAGTTGGAAAACAGTTTAAATTGCCGTGTCCGTAAGGCCCATAATCGGCAGATATTAGAATACGAGACGGATATTTATAATATAATTCAAGAGCTTGGTTCCATTGGTCAGGGGAAGGACACTGAAACGATGATCCATTCCCACCATCAAGTCCAATAATCAAAGCGGTTTTAGAACTGCTCGTGTTATCAAGGAAAGCAGTTAAGTTTCCAGGCTTATCCCCTCCACCAGAAAAAATGTATCCCAAAGCGTCTTCCGATAAAACTCTATCGAGCCTATCTAACAGCGTATAATTACCATGGTTGTGAATGGCTCCAGCATTCCCGCTTAGTTCTGCTTGAACATATTCGCTGCCAATAGCCGTTCGTATTTCGTTGAACAATGATAGCATTCCCTGACGATAAGCATTACCATCCAAGACAGTTTCGGCACAGCTGGGTTTCCATTCAATCATGTCTAAAAAAATCCCATCCAACGGTTTTCCGACAACCCTTGCATACCGCCTCATTATCCCTTGAGCAACTTTGACCATGTAAAACCGAGCTGAGACATTTCTAACATCTATATAATATAAATCGCATTTATTGCTATGACCAAAAAGTACTCGTGAAGAGTTATCTTTTAAATAGTAAGAATCCAACCATTTGGCGTTGGGATCT
>JADFXO010000230.1 GCA_015233485.1 Nitrospirota bacterium | reverse complement strand
GATTCCGGACAAGCCGGAATGACGGACAGGACAAGGACAACAAAAGAGTTGAGCATCACGTTACTTGCGGATGTCAAAAAAACCGGTAACTGCCGCCTGCGTATAATGTAGAACAAATTTACCGTGGTAGGGGTGTTGACAGATATTGATTTTACCATTTATTTTATGATACAATGCACGATTGTGCTTTGTGAAATATTAAAGCTGACAGATGATGCGCCGATAAATGGCCGATAAAGGATAGTGTGACGACAAAGGATTATACTACCCGGGAGATTTGTTTATGAAAGAGAAGGACATTTTTGAAGAGATAATCAGTATAGGGAAAAAACGTGGTTCGCTGACCTATGATGAAATAAACGATGCCCTGCCGTCAGAGTTTTTCTCACCTGATGAGATAGAAGATCTCATGGATCTCCTCCAGGACATGGGAGTAAAGGTCGTTGACCATGATAATGCGGCGCCTGTTTTAGAAGCTGAAGATGAAATCGAAGGATACGAAAAAACTGAAGACCTCGTTCAGGCATATTTCCATTCGATGGGCGACATTTCTATCCTCAGTAAAGACGAAGAGACAGAACTTGCCAAGAGCCTTGAAGAGGGTAGGGATATTATTAAGACAATCGTTACTTCGTTCTCGATTTACAACAGGTTCGAGGCAGGCCTTGATCTCAGCGACGATACCCTCATGGAAGACGAACGGGCAGAAGAGGCGCTGAAACTTACCCTTGAGCGCCTTGATGAACTATTTGAACAGATAACCCTTTACGACAGCAAGGTAAGGCCTTTCGGTACGTTTGATGATGTGGCGGAGATTGTAACGACGAAAAATTATTCCAATATAATAGACCCGGCATACGTTGAAGCGCTGTATAAGGAGATCAAATACGAATCTAAACGTATTGAATCCGAGATAGGCATAAAGATCGAAGACCTCAAAAGCAAGTGGGACCGTGTCTCTAAGGCAAAAGAACTCGTCAGCAAGGCGAAAAACGAACTTATCACAAGAAACCTGCGCCTTGTCGTCAATATAGCAAAAAACTATGTAGGCAGAGGCCTTCCCCTGCTTGATCTGATTCAGGAAGGCAACATCGGACTTATGAAGGCGGTTGACAAGTTTAAATATGAGAAAGGGTTTAAGTTCAGCACCTATGCCACATGGTGGATCAGGCAGGCAATCACGCGTGCCCTGATTGACCAGACAAAGACTATTCGCGTCCCCGTCCACATGATGGAATTTTACAACCGTGTTACGAAGACCTCAAGGGAGATAACACAAATACTAGGCCGAGAGCCTACTAATGAGGAAATTGCGCAAAAACTCGAAGTACCATTAAAAAAGGTGGAAGAAGTCTTCAGGGCAATCCAGGACCCTATAGCCCTTCAGACACCGGTTGGCGACGAAGACACAGAACTTGAAGATTTTATTGGCGATAAAAACAGCCCGTCACCGTTTTCCGACGCCGAAAAGAGCGAGGCGTCTGAATATGTCCAAAAGGTACTGCGCACGCTATCCGCTAAAGAAGAAAAGGTTATCAGGATGCGCTTTGGCATAGGTGTTGACAGGGACCATACACTTGAAGAGGTGGGAAGACATCTTTCTATAACCCGCGAACGTGTCAGGCAAATCGAGGCAAAGGCCCTCAGAAAACTCAAACACCCCAGCAGGCTTAGGGCATTGAAAATCCTGACGATTTAATACACGTCGTGCGCAGTTAGGAGTTTCAGGCTGTTTTAGGGTAAGCGTCAAGAAAACCCCATCTTTACAGGGGAATAGCAGATGTCATAATGTAATGAGCCGAAGCAAGGAGATTCATTATGACGCGAGGTAAGAAGGAGAACTCACCCAAAGGGAGAAGGGCAAAATAAAGGAGAATTGAAGAAAGACTATGAAGTAAGTGTAGACGCATGTGGAGGAAAAGTACACGTAGAATGGAATCCCGAAGCAGCGGTGACGCCATTAGGGCAGCTTCCATTTTTCATTAATTTCATAATAGAAAACCTCAATGTATTCAGTGATGTCATCAATAGCTTCTTGCCTAGTTCTGTAATGACGATGATACACAAGTTCGTTCTTAAGTGTTCCCCAGAGAGCTTCTCCGGCTGATATCAGACTACCGGCAATTATCGGTGGTGAAATATTTCCTCCTGAAATAGAGCGCCACTGTGACCATCCCTATCATTGCCGGTACCTCTACCAGCGGCCCTATGACCGCAGCGAACGCCTCTGACGAATTTATTCCAAAGACGGCTACCGCCACCGCTATCGCCAACTCAAAATTATTGCTTGCCGCCGTAAACGCCAGCGGCGCCGTCTTATCGTACGGGATTTTATATCTCATTCCCATATAGAATGATACGAAAAACATTACGGCAAAATATATCAGAAGCGGCAACGCTATGCGCATCACATCATGGGGGAGCGTTATGATTTTGTCCCCCTTCAGCGAAAACATCACGACGATTGTGAAGAGTAAAAAAACCAGCGTCAATGGGCTTATTCGCGGTATGAACTGTTCACTATACCAACGCGGGCCTTTTAATCGTAAAAAGATATATCTCGTAGTAAAACCGGCCGCAAACGGTATCCCCAAATAGATGAGTACGCTCTTTGCTATTTGCGCTATCGATATATCAACAACAGCCCCCTTTAACCCGAACAACTCCGGAAGCACCGTGATAAATATCCAGGCGTAAAGCGGATAGAACAGTATCTGAAATATCGAATTAAACGCCGTCAGGCCGGCGGCATAGTCGGGGTCTCCCTCGGCTAAATCGTTCCAGACGATTACCATCGCAATACACCTGGCCAAGCCTATCATTATAAGCCCAACCATGTAGTGAGGGAGGTCGCTCAATAACAATATCGCGAGAAAAAACATCAGCACAGGCCCTATCGCCCAGTTTTGTATCAACGACAAGATGAGCACACGCCTGTCCTTAAATACCAGCCCCAGCTCCTCATACCTGACCTTGGCCAGAGGAGGATACATCATGAGAATCAATCCCAGCGCAATGGGTATCGATGTAGTGCCAACCTGCATTCCCGCCGCCAGTTCTTTAACTTGCGGCACAAAATACCCTGTCCCTACACCAATGGCCATTGCCAGAAATATCCACAGCGTTAAGTATCTGTCCAGTACCGAAAGTCTTCTTTTCATATTCATTAACAGGCCCCCGCCTTCCTGTAATTTTCAAGTCTATAACGGTCATCGCCGTTTGAGTATTTCTCACAAATAGAAATAATCAGGAATCTGCTGAACAAATCTCCTGCCCCAAGGCTGTAATAAACCCATTTGCCGTCTTTTCTGTCTCTTATCAGCCCGGCCTCTTTCAATATGGATAGATGAAAGGAGACCTTTGGCTGGCTCATATCCAACGCGGCCGTTATATCACAGACACACAGCTCCCCCATCTCAAGCAGCTTGATTATTCGTAACCTTGTCTCGTCCGAGAGTGCCCCAAATAGCTTTACCATCTTATACCTGCTGCAAGAGCCACTGCTCTATCTTTCTTTGGATGTCGTCTCTGACTTTTCTGGTTTTATCCAGCTTCTCCTCGTATGTGCCGGTAAAACCCGACGGGTCGTCAAAACTCCAGTGGAGCCTCTTCCCTCCTCCGGGAAACACAGGGCAGCGCTCAGCGCTTGCCCCGTCGCATACCGTTATCACGTAATCGTATGTAATGCCAGAGTTAATGCGGCTCTCAACGCTTTGAGTCTGTCTTGTTGAAATATCGACGCCGATTTCTTGCAGCACCTCAACCACCAGGGGATTTAACACACCTGGCTCAAGCCCGGCGCTCTCCGTCTCGAAACGCCCACCACCAAGTCTTCGTAACAGTGCCTCAGCCATCTGGCTTCGCGCACTGTTGTGGATACATACGAATAGCACCCTTTCCATGTCACACCTCCTATATAAATATATATTTATATGATATATAAATATACAAGGTAAAATCAATACTACATATAAAATAATTTATATATGAGGCCGCTACTATCCCTCCGCAAGAACCCTTCTTCTATGTCATTTTGATACGTCGATGTTTAAACGCCGACGGATTCTTTTGCCGTGGCATCAGACTTTGCCGTGTCGGGCTTTGTCGGGGCATCAGACGTTGCAGTGTCAGGCTTTGCAGTGTCAGGCTTTGCAGTGTCAGGCTTTGCAGTGTCGGATTTGGTTTCGTCAGTTTTCTTGCCGCTTGTTTCGGAGCTGGCCGCAGGTTTTTCGCTCGTCATAGAGGTTTGTCTGTCCTTCGACGGGTAATCAGTTACGTACCATCCACTTCCCTTGAGTATAAAGGATGTCGAGGATATGAGTTTTCTCAGTTGTCCTCCACAGTTCGGACATTCTTTAAGCGGGGCGTCAGTTATTTTTTGCACCACTTCCATGTCCGCGTCACACTGATTGCATTTGTATTCATAGATAGGCATCTACATAATCCTCCTTACTTTATGCCGTTAGTATAACTAATAGGACGCTTACAGGTCAAGACGCGCGCTTGACAGTGTGCTTGACACCCGTGAAAATACAATTTGACTTTATGATATAAAAGACTTATAATACAGGTGGGTTGGTATAGTGATAGGAGACTATCTAAAAAAGTGCCGTCAGAAGGCGAATTTGTCGTTGGAGGATGTTTCTGCGACGACGATGGTGAAGTTGTCTTATTTGAAGGCGCTGGAAGACGAGGACTTTCAGGCATTACCCTGCGAAGTCTATATCAAAGGGTATATTCGCGTGTACTTAGAGGCCATGTCTGTGGACAGCGCAGAGGGTTTAAGGATTTTTCAGAATGATGGGATTGGTCAAGGGGTTGGTCAGTGGGTTGCCCGAAAAAGCAATACCATAAGGATTAATACCGGCGCGGCAGAAGCAGCGGCAGAATTAATCAGAAGGCCTTATGCCTTCACATCCCTGGAGAAAAAAAAGTCTGATTTCACACGGCCTTTAGTTTATGTGCTCGTTTTTTTGGCGTTTTTGATCGTAATAGTGTATTCGTCCAGGCTGTTTAGTTACACGAAGGGAAGGAGTGCTTCTGCAACACGTTCCGTTGACAGAGTTGAGAACCGGGCGCGGAGAAACATTCTGCCTTCTGACAAGGTACGGGCACCTGAGCAAACGCCTTCCATTGTTGACAAGGGGGTTGTTTCGAAGTCGTCAGGTTCAAAGAAACCAGCCCCAAAGCGCTCTGGCAAAACAGAAGAGTCAATGAACTTTATGAAAATGCCGGTTGCCGAGACAAGTATTCCCATGTCCGTATCGCATTTTCAGCGAGGTTGTTGTCAGGGTTTAAATAACCATCTTCTATATAACGCTCAAGTTTAGCCCATTGGTTCAGAGTATACCCTTAAGGGAATCTCCTGCCATCAGCCGATATGGGCCAACGGCGGTAATATCTCATCGTGTGCCGACGCCATAGCGAAGGCCGTCGAATGTTACTGCCACGGCGAAGTCAACCACGCCCATCAGAAAGGTGACCAAGCCGACGTGATGGTGGGGGCGTACCCTGAGTGCGGCGGCGCGGTGGAGCACGAAGGTGGCTGCTCAGTCTGCCACGACGGCGGCTTTACGAAATGCCAGTGAGCGGGCACTAATGCTAAGCAGCAGATGACAGAGAGGGGGTTACAAAGTATGGCTGTTATATCAATGTTTTATGGCATTATTATATCGCTGTATTTTTTCGATAGCAGGCAGCATAAATTACCACACATTCATGTTCGCTACCAGGGGTGTGAAGCAGTTTTTTCAATATCGGACGGAGCATTGATGGAGGGACAATTACCGTTAAGTAAAACACGTCTGGTACTTGCCTGGATAGAAATACACAAAGAGGATCTACTGGCAGACTGGGAGCTTGCCTCTACGGGCCATGAAATATTTAAAATAGAGCCTTTAAGGTAACTTATAATAATAAACATGAACCCAAGAGTCAAAGAAGTTTACTCAAATAATGATTATACATTAAGAGTAATATTTGACAATGGCGAGGTGGGAATATTTGACGTTACACCTTATTTGGATAAAGGCATTTTCAAACAACTAAGAGACCGTAGCATATTCAATTCCGCTAAGGTATTTTTAGGAACTGTCCAATGGGTGAATGGTCTGGATTTTTGCCCGGATACAATATATTTAGAAAGTAAAAAAACAATAGATTAGATATGTAAAGGCACGGTAAATTTGTTCTGACGGATAAAACAAGTTTTCATTGGAAGTTGCAATGATTTCTGAACTGTCCATTTCTTAGTCCGTCATTCCGGCCTGCAGACTGTGTCACAATTACTTTTTACAAAAAAAGTCAAAATATGTAAAACACATAGTTATATGTCTATCACCGTATTGACGTTTCGACCTATGACTTTTTTCTAATACCG
>JADFXO010000022.1 GCA_015233485.1 Nitrospirota bacterium | reverse complement strand
ATTGCCAACAATAGCACAGCTGGTAAGAAAGGGTAGAAAGGACGTAACGAAGAAGACGAAGAGTCCGGCACTGCAGAGGTGTCCGCAACGTCAGGGTGTGTGCACGAGGGTATATACGACAACGCCGAAGAAGCCGAACTCTGCCCTGAGAAAGGTGGCAAGGGTCAGGCTGTCAAACGGCTTGGAGGTAACGGCATATATACCGGGCGTGGGACATAATCTTCAGGAGCACTCCATGGTTCTGATACGCGGAGGTAGGGTCAAAGACCTTCCCGGCGTAAGGTATCATATAATCAGAGGGTCGCTGGACACAGTAGGAGTCGCGGACAGAAGACGCGGGCGGTCCAAGTATGGAGCAAAGAAACCAAAGTAAGTTATCCCTAAGGGTTATCCTGATACAGCCAATTTGCAGCCAATAGGCAGGAATCGCTGGCTGGCTGTGTGCTGGCCGTATGTATAGGATGCGTGGTTGGTGTTAAGATAAAGTGGATATTAAGATAAAATTGCTGTTAAATAGGGTAGAGAGATACTAAACTAAATACCGTGAGGTAATTATTATGCCTAGAAGAAGAGTAGCAGAGAGAAAAGAGGTCCTGCCGGACCCCAAGTATAATAGTAAAATAGTAGGGAAGTTCATTAATATTCTCGTGGAGGACGGCAAGAAGGCGATAGCGGAGAGAATCTGCTACGGTGCCTTTGAGATAATGAAAACAAAGACAGGCGACGACCCGCTGAAGATATTTAAGACATCGATAGAAAACGTAAAGCCGATGATAGAGGTAAAGCCTCGCCGCGTGGGTGGCGCTACATACCAGGTGCCCGTTGAAATAAGGCAGCAGAGGCGTATGGCGCTGGCATACAGGTGGATAATAAACTACTCAAGACAACGTCAGGAGAAGACCATGACCGACCGCCTTGCGGCCGAACTCCTTGACGCATATAATAACACTGGCTCTTCCGTCAAGAAAAAGGAAGATACCCATAAGATGGCCGACGCAAACAAGGCGTTTGCCCATTATCGCTGGTAGGCATTGCCGGCGCTTATGATAAGAAGAGAAGGATAAGAAGATATGTCAGACCAGAGGTTTCCTCTTGAAAGGACGAGAAATATCGGGATCATGGCGCATATTGATGCGGGCAAGACCACCACGACCGAGAGGATTCTCTACTACACAGGAGTTACGTACAAGATAGGCGAAGTGCACGACGGTACCGCCGCGATGGACTGGATGCCCCAGGAACAGGAAAGGGGGATAACTATAACATCGGCGGCAACGACGTGTTTTTGGAATGACCACAAGATAAATATAATAGATACCCGGGGCATGTGGACTTCACTATAGAAGTAGAAAGATCAATGAGGGTACTGGCCGGTACCATAATCGTCCTTGACGTTGTCTCAGGCGTCGAGCCGCAGACGGAGACTGTGTGGCGGCAGGCGGACAGGTATAACGTGCCAAGAATTGCGTTCTTAAACAAAATGGACAGGGTCGGGGCGGACTATTACATGTCAGTAACCTCTATGGTGGAAAAACTTGGAGCGAACCCTGTGCCGGTGCAAATCCCTATGGGTGCCGAGGATAAGTTTCTAGGTCCGATAGATTTAGTGAAAATGAAGGCTTACTATTACGACGACGATGCGCTGGGGGCGGGGTTCAGAGAGGCCGAGGTGCCCGAAGAGTATGCCGAACTGGCGGCGGAGTTCAGGGAAAAATTAATAGAATCAGTGTCTGAGGTAGACGACGCCTTAACGGATAAATACCTCAACGGCGTAAAGTTGCAGGAGCATGAAATAATGTCCGCCCTCAGAAAGGGTGTGGCAGACAGGACGCTCGTGCCGGTGTTTTGCGGGGCGGCTTTTAAAAATAAAGGAATACAGATGCTTCTTGACGGGGTGGTGGATTACCTGCCCTCACCGCTGGATGTGCCGCCAATAATGGGTATAGACCCGGCAAACGGACAGCCCATAGAGCGTAAACCGTCTGATGATGAGCCGTTTTCAGCCCTTGCTTTTAAAATCATGACAGACACCTACGTAGGGCAGCTGACCTTTACCCGTGTGTATTCAGGGGTGCTTAAGTCAGGATCATACATTTATAATTCAACGAAGGATAAAAAAGAAAGGATAAGCAGACTTGTGCGAATGCACTCGAGCAAGAGGGAAGAGATCGGCGAAGTCAGAGCCGGCGACATAGCCGCGATTGTGGGACTGAAGAGTACGCTCACAGGGGATACCCTTTGTGATGAGAAAAGTCCCGTCATCCTGGAGTCAATACAATTCCCCGAACCGGTTATATCAGTTGCGATAGAGCCAAAGACAAAGGACGACAGAGACAAGCTCTATACGTCGTTGAATAAATTGACACAGGAAGACCCTTCGTTTAAGGTAAAGTATAATGAAGAGACAGGACAGACGCTGATAGCCGGTATGGGCGAGCTTCACCTTGAGATAATAGTTGACCGGCTGCTTCGGGAGTTCAAGGTTGGGGCCAACGTTGGGAAGCCACAGGTAGCCTACAGAGAGACGATAAGGACGGAGGCGCACGGCGACGGCAAGTACATAAGGCAGACCGGAGGCCGCGGCCAGTACGGGCACGCAAAGATAGTTCTGATGCCCCTTGGCAGAGGCAGCGGTTTTGAATTCGAAAATAAGATTGTTGGCGGCTCAGTCCCAAGAGAATATATTGCGCCCATAGAGGCGGGCATAAAAGAGGCTCTAAACAATGGCGTCGTAGCCGGATTTCCCGTGGTTGACGTAAGGGCGGAACTATACGACGGTTCGTACCATGAGGTGGATTCCTCTGAGATGGCCTTTAAAATAGCAGGCTCTATGGCGATGAAAGAGGCGATGAAAAAGGCCTCCCCCGTACTGTTAGAGCCGATAATGGATGTCGAAGTGGTTACCCCCGAAGACTATATGGGCGATGTCATTGGTGATATAAACAGCAGGCGTGGAAAGATACACTCGATGGTTAAAAGAGGCAACGCGCAAATAATAAAGACAACAGTGCCGCTTTCGGAGATGTTTGGATATGCAACTGACCTGCGCTCCCGAACGCAAGGAAGGGCAAGTTATTCGATGCAGTTGGCACACTACGATGAGCTGCCTAAAAATGTGGCCGACGAGATAATTAAAAAAATTAAAGGTATATGATTTTTTTTGTTGACATAAGATATTATGTCGTGCTATACTTGTTGTTTCCTGATGGTAGGATAGTGAGGTGATGCCGGTTAGGTTCCATAGGGAATGGAAAACCGGGTCGGAGCAGGTTAGGAGCCGGGCAGGAGAAAGTTAGGAGATGGGCAGGAGATTAAGGAGGACGAATAATGGCAAAGGCTAAATTTGAAAGGACAAAGCCACATGTAAACGTGGGAACGATAGGGCACGTTGACCATGGGAAGACGACGCTGACGGCGACAATAACCAAGGTATTGGCCATGACGGGACAGGCGAAGTTCACGGCATATGATCAGATAGATAACGCCCCCGAAGAAAAGGCGAGGGGTATAACTATAGCCACGGCACACGTGGAGTACGAGACCAACAAGCGGCACTACGCCCATGTTGACTGTCCCGGGCACGCCGACTATGTAAAGAACATGATAACCGGCGCGGCACAGATGGACGGTGCGATATTGGTGGTCAGCGCGGCGGACGGCCCGATGCCTCAGACAAGAGAGCATATACTTTTGGCCAGACAGGTAGGCGTACCGTATATCGTGGTGTTTATGAACAAGACGGACATGGTTGACGACCCTGAGCTGCTGGATTTGGTGGAGCTTGAGGTAAGGGAGCTATTAAGCAAGTACGGCTTCCCCGGCGATGACATCCCGATAGTGAAGGGAAGCGCGTTGAAGGGGATGGAGAGCACGTCAACAGATACAAACGCGCCTGAGTATAAGTGCATACATGATTTGATGGCCGCGGTGGACGCCTACATACCTGAGCCTGTGAGGGCGCTTGATAAGCCGTTTTTGATGCCGATAGAGGATGTGTTTTCGATAAGCGGCAGGGGCACGGTAGTAACGGGCAGGGTTGAAAGGGGTATAATAAAGGTAGGCGACGAGGCGGAGATAGTCGGCCTTGGGGCGACAAGAAAGACGGTTGTCACGGGTGTTGAGATGTTCAGAAAGCTGCTTGATGAGGGCAGGGCAGGTGACAACATAGGGGCGTTGTTAAGAGGAGTAGGCAAGGAAGAGGTGGAGCGCGGGCAGGTGTTGGCAAAGCCCGGCAGTATAACGCCGCATACGAAGTTCAAGGCAGAGGCCTATGTGCTGACAAAGGAAGAGGGCGGAAGGCATACGCCGTTTTTCAAGGGATACAGGCCGCAGTTTTATTTCAGGACAACGGACGTAACCGGAGTAGTGGAGTTGCCTGAAGGAGTAGAGATGGTGATGCCCGGAGATAATATAAGCGTCAAGATAGAATTAATAGGACCGATAGCGATGGAGAAAGAGCTGCGCTTTGCAATAAGAGAAGGCGGCAGGACGGTTGGAGCCGGCGTCGTTACGGAAGTATTGGAGTAGGACTTTGAACGATAAAATACGAATCAAATTGAGGGCATACGATCACAGACTGCTTGACCAGTCAGTGAAGGAGATAGTGGAGACGGTGCACAGGACGGGGGCAAGAATAGCCGGGCCGGTGCCGTTGCCGACGCATATACAGAAATTTACTGTGTTGCGGTCACCACATGTCGATAAGAAGTCGAGGGAGCAGTTTGAGATAAGGACGCACAAACGCCTTATTGATATACACGACCCAACACAACAGACAGTGGACGCGTTGATGCCGCTTGAACTGGCGGCTGGTGTGGACGTAGAGATTAAATTATAGGGTATAAGGAATTTAGAAGGAAAAACAATGTCTGAAATAAATAGAAAAACTGGAATAATAGGGAAAAAATTGGGAATGACTCAGATATTTGCCGAAAACGGCAATGTGTCGGTGGTAACGCTGATAGAGGCTGGCCCATGCGCCGTAATACAGATAAAGACGGTTGAGCGGGATGGATACTCCGCCGTAAAGCTAGGGTTTCAGGAGATTATCAAGGCGAAGAGAGTCAATAAGCCGACAAAGGGCATGTATGATAAGGTCTCACAAAAACCGCACAAGATGTTGAGGGAGTTCAGGCTTGACGCGGCGGGCGGTGGAAGAGGCGGCGAAAAAGCCGGTGAAAAAGATAGCGCGCTGAAGGTGGGCGACGTGGTAACGGTGGCAGGATTCGCGGCCGGAGATATCGTAAAGGTAAGTGGTCTCTCCAAAGGTAAGGGTTTTCAGGGCGTGATGAAAAGACACAATTACAGAGGTGGGCCGGGTTCGCACGGCTCAATGTTTAACAGGGCGCCAGGGTCAATCGGCGCAAGCTCTTATCCATCAAGGGTATGGAAAAACTTAGGTATGCCAGGGCATATGGGTGCCGTGCGGGTGACGGTAAGTAACCTCAGGGTTATTGATGTAAAACCGGAGCAAAACTTGCTGATAATAAAAGGCGCAGTGCCAGGGCCAACCGGTAACATAGTGGAAATAACAAAATAATGAAGGTGAAGGTTTAAAGGGCGATATGTTGGAGATAGAGATAAAAGATATAAACAACAATGCGGTAGGCAAGGTGGAATTGCCTGAGGAGATATTCGGGCTTGAACCGAGAAAGGACATCCTGCACGCTGTGGTAGTTAATTATCTGGCAAACCAGAGACAAGGCACACACGCCACAAAGACCAGAGGACTGGTAAGAGGAGGCGGCAAGAAGCCATGGAAACAAAAGCACACAGGCCGCGCCAGACACGGAAGCATAAGGTCGCCGCTGTGGAAGGGCGGAGGTACGACGTTCGGCCCGCAGCCGCGCGATTATTCGTATAAGGTGAATAAGAAACTCAGAAGGCTTGCGCTGAGGACGGCGTTGTCTGTGAAATTCCTGGGCAATGAAATTGTGGTTATAGACGACTTAAAGATGGAGCGTCCAAAGTCGGCGGATATAATAAAGGTGCTAAGCAATCTGGCTCTGATGAGCATGCGGGGTTCTAAAGATAATCATAAAAAGATATTAATAGTGCTGCCGGAGAAAAACGATAACATAGTGCTCTCAGCCCGCAACATCGTGGGTGTAGATGTAGTGAGGGCAATGGATATGAACACTTACGATGTGCTGAACCACGACATGGTGCTTATGACAAGCGGCGCGATTACGGTAGTGAAAGGATTAAACGGCGATGAAAGACCTGTACTCGATAATTAAAAAGCCCCTGTTTACTGAAAAGGGCACATATTTAAAGGAAAACGGCGGGAAGCTGCTGGTGGAAGTGGCAAAGGACGCCAACAAGATAGAGATAAAAAGGGCGTTTGAGGAGATATTTAAGGTGAAGGTCGATAAGATATCGACGATAATACGGCCGTCAAAGTGGAAGAAATACGGCAAGTTTATTGGCAAGACTCAGGAAAAGAAAAAGGCAATCGTAACCTTGAAAAAGGGCGAGAAGCTAGACTTCATAGAAGGTGTATAGATATGGGAATAATAAGATATAAGCCAACATCACCGGGCAGGAGATTTCAGACGGTCTCCGACTTTGCAAACCTGACGACTGACAAGCCGTATGAGCCGCTGCTTGCGAAGGTGAAAAAGACCGGAGGCAGAAACAACCTCGGGCGCGTGACCGCATGGCATCGCGGAGGCGGAGGAAAGAGGCAGTACAGGATAATAGATTTCAAGAGAGATAAGATGGGGGTACCGGCAAAGGTAGAAACCATAGAGTATGATCCAAACAGGTCGGCGCGCATAGCGCTCCTGAAGTATGCGGATGGGCAGAGGCGGTATATAATCCTCCCTGAAGGCCTTCAGGTCGGCAGTGAGGTGACAAGCGGCTCTGATTCTGAGATAAAGGTGGGTAATGCCCTGCCGCTGAAAGATATACCGTTAGGTACGGTAATCCATAACGTGGAGATAAGAAAGGGCCAGGGCGGAAGACTTGTCAGATGCGCAGGGGCATCCGCGCAACTAGTGGCAAAAGACGCCAAATACGCGCAGATAAAGCTCACATCCTCGGAGGTGAGGCTCATTCCGATAGACTGCATGGCTACAGTTGGGCAGGTAAGTAACGCCGAGCACGAGAATATCTCAATCGGCAAGGCCGGAAGGAACCGCTGGTTGGGAAAGAAGCCGACAGTACGCGGCGTGGCAATGAATCCCATAGACCATCCGCTTGGCGGAGGCGAAGGAAAGAGTTCCGGCGGAAGGCCCCCTTGCAGCCCGTGGGGTAGTCCTGAAGGGGTTAAGACAAGGAAGAATAAGAGGACCGACAAATATATAGTGAGAAGAAGAAAGTGAGAGTGAATAAGAGGTGAAAAGATGCCCAGATCGGTAAAGAAAGGTCCATTTGTGGATGACTGCGTACTGAGGAAAGTGCAAAAGATGGCTGACTCAGGCGAGAAGAAGATAATTAAGACATGGTCAAGACGCTCGACCGTGATACCGGATTTTATAGGAATAACGTTCGCGGTTCATAATGGAAGGAAGTTCATACCCGTATATGTATCGGAGAACATGGTAGGCCATAAGCTTGGTGAGTTTGCCCCGACAAGGATTTTTAAGGGGCATTCGGGAAGTAAAAAAACTACTGCCGTGAAGGGTAAATAACACTATGGAATCGAAAAAATTGACCGCAGGCAAAGTTGAATCAAAGGCAATACACAGGTATGCCAGGATAACGCCCCAAAAGGCCAGAAGAGTTGCGAAGTTGATAGTTGGAAAAGACGCGGGCACGGCAACAGTGATGCTGAAGTTCATGCCATACAGGGGTGCAAAGTTAGTGGGTAAGATTTTGAAGTCTGCCATGGCAAATGCCGAACAAAAAGAGGCGGCAGAGCCGGAGAAGATGAAGCTCGTAAACGTGTTAGTCAATCAGGGGCCGATGATGAAGAGGATGATGCCAAGGGCAATGGGAAGGGCAAATATTATAAAGAAAAAGACAAGCCACATAACTGTGGTTCTGTCTGAATAGCGCGGAGGTGGTTTTTGGGTCAGAAGACACATCCAACAGGTAACAGGTTGGGAATAATAAAGACGTGGGATTTCCGCTGGTATTTAAAATACGGTTATGCGCAGCAGCTCCACGAGGATCTGTTCATAAGCGGCTTTATAAAGGAGAAGCTCTACCACTCCGGCATCGGCAAGGTTGAAATAGAAAGAGCCGGTCAAAAGATAAAGATAATTATTCATACGGCAAGGCCAGGTATTATAATAGGCAAGAAAGGCGCCGAAGTCGAGAACCTGAAAAAGGCAGTCGAGGCCTCTATCGGCAAGCAAGTGAGCATAGATATAAAGGAGATAAGAAAGCCGGAGCTTGACGCCCAGCTGGTAGCGGAAAATATAGGCCTGCAGATAGAAAAACGGGTGGCCTACCGCAGGGCAATGAAGAAATCCGTCCTGTCATCGATAAGATTTGGCGCGCTTGGGGTAAAAATAGCGTGTGCGGGAAGGCTCTCAGGGGCTGAAATCGCAAGGACAGAGTGGTATAAAGAAGGCAGGGTGCCACTGCATACGTTTAGGGCCGATATAGATTACGGTTATGCGCGCTCAAAGACGACATACGGGATAATAGGCGTTAAGGTATGGATATATAAGGGAGATATACTGCCCGAATCAAAGGCGTCCAGCTAGCTTGGTGTGGATGGCAAATATATTGAAAATAGAGATAAATATGGAACAGCCGAAAATACATAAGGAGCAGCCGAAATGTTAATGCCGAAGAAGGTTAAGTATAGGAAGATGATGAAAGGCAATATGAACGGCAAGGCCGCCAGAGGGGCCGATGTGTCTTTCGGAGATTTCGGGTTGAAGGCCCTTGAGCCTGGCTGGGTGACAAGCAGGCAGATAGAGTCGGCGCGCATAGCAATAACGAGACACGCAAAGCGTGGCTGTAAACTCTGGATCAGGATATTTCCTGATAAACCAATAACGAAAAAGCCTGCTGAAACCAGAATGGGTAAGGGAAAGGGCAACCTTGAGTACTGGGTGGCGGTAGTGCAGCCCGGCAGGATAATGTATGAAGTCTCAGGCGTAACCGAGGAAATAGCGAAGGAGGCATTAAGGCTGGCCTCATATAAGCTTCCAATAGCCGTAAAATTCGTAAAGAGAGAGGAGCCTGTGATATGAAGGCAAAAGAGCTGAGAAATCAAACAGTAGACGAGCTGAACGTGAAAGAGCAGGAATTGAGGAAGGAACTCTTTAACCTGAGATTTCAGTCGGCCACAGGCGAGATACAAAACCCCAGGAGAATAAGGCAGATAAAGAAAGACGTGGCAAGGGTTCTGACAGTAAAAACAGAAATGGCCCCGAAGGAAAAAGAGGCCGTGAGGAAAAAATATGCCTAAGAAAGTCTACACAGGGACGGTTGTAAAGGATCTTATGGATAAGACGGTGACGGTTGCGGTTAGCGAGCTTACTCAGCATCCCTTATATAAAAAGACCATAAAAAGGACAAAGAAACTAAAGGCCCACGACGAAGGAAATTTGTGTAAAAAAGGCGATACGGTCACGGTGATGGAGTCGAGGCCGGTAAGTAAGACAAAGAACTGGGTTGTAATAAAACGCGCGGAACAAGGGGCATAGAAAATGATACAGGTAGAGACTGTCCTTGATGTTGCCGATAACTCCGGCGCAAAGAAGGTGCAATGTATAAAGGTTCTCGGCGGTACGAGAAGAAGATACGCGCGTATCGGCGATATAATAGTGGTGGCCGTGAAGGAGGCAATCCCTGAGAGCAACGTCAAAAAAGGCTCCAAGGCAAAGGCGGTAGTGGTCAGGACAAGGAAGGAGACGCGCAGGCTTGACGGTACATATATAAGATTTGCGCAAAACGCGGCAGTGCTGATAAACGCGGCAGGCGAACCCATAGGGACAAGGATATTCGGGCCGGTTGCCAGAGAACTAAGATGGAAGGATTTTACGAAGATTATATCTCTGGCGCCAGAAGTGCTATGAGACATAGAATAGATTATAGAAAAATGAGAGGAAGGTATGGGCTTAAGCATTAAAAAAGAAGACACAGTAGTAGTGCTGACTGGTAAAGGGAAAGGCAAAAAGGGCCGTGTCATTTTGGCGCACCCAAAGAGCTACACGCTGCTCATTGAAGGCGTCAATATGATAAAAAAGCATATGAAGCCCAATAACCAGTACAAACAGGGCGGTATTATAGAAAAAGAGTCCCCTATACACGTCTCTAAGGTGATGCTCGTGTGTTCAAGATGTTCAAAACCGACAAGAATAGGCAATGTTGCCCTTGACAGCGGGAAGAAGGTTCGTGTCTGTAAGAAATGCAAGGAGGTCATGGATTAGCGGCTATGTTACCCAGGTTAGAACAAAAATATAAAGAAGAGATAATACCGGCGCTGACTAAGGCGTTTTCATACAGGAATGTGATGGAAGTGCCCAAGCTGCAGAAGATAATATTAAACGTCGGCTTAGGCGAGGCGATTCATGATATCAAACTCCTTGATAGCGCGCAAAAGGAACTTGATATGATTGCCGGACAAAAATCGGTCGTGACAAAGGCAAAGAAGTCCATAGCGGGGTTTAAGCTCCGTAAAGGGATGCCGATAGGCTGTATGGTGACGTTGCGCGGCAGCAGGATGTATGAGTTTTTAGATAGATTTATCAGTTTGGCACTGCCGAGGATCAGGGATTTTAAGGGTGTTTCAGGTAAATCCTTTGATGGAAGGGGGAACTACTCAATAGGAATAAGGGAGCAGTTCATATTTCCGGAGATAGACTACGACAAGGTAAACATGGTGCATGGGCTAAACGTGGTTATCTGCACCACGGCCGGCAAGGATAAAGAAGGGAAGGCGCTGCTGAAGGAATTCGGAATGCCTTTCAGGGATTAGGACTCTTTATGAGATTAAATTCGGGGCGATAGGGGTTATATGGCAAAGACATGTTTGATAGAGAAGAATAAAAGGACGCCAAAGTTTAAGGTGAGGGCGTACAACCGGTGCCAGTTATGCGGCAGGCCGAGGGCCTTTCTGAGGAAGTTCGGGATGTGCCGTATATGTTTTAGGATGCTTGCATTGCAAGGAAAAGTGCCCGGCGTAATAAAATCAAGCTGGTAGGGGTGAGACTATGATGACCGATCCGATAGCGGACATGTTGACGAGAATGAGAAACGCAATTATGATAAAGGCGGAAAAGGTAGATGTGCCGGCCTCAAGGATTAAGCTTGAGATAGCAAAGCTGCTGAAAGAAGAGGGTTTTATAAGGGCATATAAGATACTTAAAGATAAAAAACAGGGAGTGCTGAGGATTTCGCTGAAGTACGTAGAGAGCAAGAGCATTATAACCGGACTGAAGCGCGTAAGCAAACCCGGCCGCCGTGTCTATGCGGGATATAAAGACGTACATGAGATAATGGCCGGCGTGGGAATAGTAATTATGACCACCCCAAAAGGGATATTAACGGATAGTGTATGCAGGAACGAGAAACTGGGCGGAGAGGTTATCGCCTACATCTGGTAATATATAAAAGGAGAACAAAGAGATGTCCAGGGTAGGGAAGAAGCCAATTGAGATACCAAGCGGGGTGACTGTGACGGCCAGTGGCAGCGCTGTGGTTGTAAAGGGCGCAAAGGGTGAGTTGAGCTGGAGCGTGCCCGGTTTGATGAAGCTGGCCATTAACGGTAATAGCCTGACTGTGGAAAGGGCGGGAGACACAAAGAACGAGAGGTCTCTGCACGGCTTGACGAGAAGTCTGCTGAACAGCATGTGTGAGGGCGTCTCAAAGGGATTTACAAGGGATATGGAGCTGGTTGGAGTAGGTTACAGGGCGCAAGTCAAAGAGGATAAGATAGAGTTCGCCATGGGGTATTCCCATCCCGTAGTATTTCAACTGCCAAAGGGTATCTCCGCGGAAGTTGATAAAAAGCAGACGAAACTGACACTTAGAGGCATCGATAAACAGCTCTTAGGACAGATGGCCGCGGATATAAGAAGCATCAGGCCGCCCGATGCCTACAAAGGCAAGGGGATAAGATACGCCAATGAGACAATCAAGCTAAAACCTGGTAAAACCGGGACGAAGTAATACAGAGCGAGGTCTTGAGTTAATGATAGAAAAAATTGAGCTGAGAGAAAAAAGGCACAAGCGGGTAAGAAGAAAGGTGACCGGCACGCAGGAGCGGCCGCGCCTTACGGTATATAAAAGCCTGAGCCATATGTACGCGCAGATAATAGACGACGCCAGGGGACACACACTCGCATTCGCGTCAACCCTTGACAAGTCGCTAAGGACAGAGGCCGGCCATAAGGGCAATATCGCGTCGGCAAAAAAAGTGGGCGCACTGATAGCGCAGAAGGCAAAAGAAAAAGGGATAAGCAAGGCGGTGTTCGATAAAGGCGGATTCAAATATCACGGCAGGGTGAGAGCCCTCGCCGAGGCGGCAAGGGAAGCGGGCCTTGAGTTTTAATGAGGCGCCGCCCGTAAAGCCGGAAAGGCTGAGAAGGCCGGAAATAGAGCCGGAAGATAGAGATAGCATGGATAGATGGTAGAAATGGAAGGCATAGAGGCCGTAAACAGGAGGCATAGTGGGTAGAATAGATCCGGGTGAGCTGACACTTCAGGAGAAGGTCATATTCATAAACCGTGTCGCGAAGGTAGTGAAAGGCGGGAGGAGGTTTTCCTTCAGCGCCCTCGTAGTAGTCGGAAATGGCGAGGGAATCGTAGGCATCGGCAAGGGTAAAGCAAATGAAGTGCCGGAGGCAATCAGAAAGGCAGTTGAGAAGGCAAAGAAAGCGTTGTTCAAATTTCCAATAAAGGACGCGACTATACCGCATAGGATAACCGGCCGCTATGGAGCCGGCGTGGTGGTGCTGAATCCGGGCAGAGAGGGAACAGGCCTCATAGCTGGCGGCCCTGTCAGGGCAGTTCTTGAGGTCGCCGGGGTACACAACGTAGTGGCGAAGTCCATCGGAAGTTCGAATGCCTTTAACGCCGTACGGGCGACATTCAACGGCTTGTCTCTGCTGAAGGACCCCGAGTTGGTATTAAAACTAAGAGGCAGGGGCGAAGATTCGACCCGTGAAGGCGCTAAAGACGCGGCAAAGCAGGTATAGATATGGTTAAAATAACTCTGATGAGAAGCTACGAAGGATTAAACGAAAGGATGAGAGACACGCTGAGGGCGCTTGGATTGAGAAAACGCCACATGACAGTGATAAAAAAGAAAAACCTCGCAATTGATGGTATGATAAGAAAGGTATCCCATCTGGTGAAGGTTGAGACCGTGGAGCTTGCGTTTGAGTTATCCACGTTATAAGTCATACATGCAATATAGTGGTTCAATACGTAATGGAGGTTCAATAAGGTGAAATTAGATGAGCTGGCCCCTAAAGAAGGCAGCACAAAAAATAACAAAAGGGTAGGGCGAGGCTGTGGTAGCGGCCACGGAAAGACTTCATGCAAAGGGCACAAGGGCCAGAAGGCACGCTCAGGCGGAGGCGTTGCGCGGGGTTTTGAGGGCGGGCAGATGCCGCTTCAGCGCAGGCTGCCAAAACGCGGGTTCAAAAACCACCCGTTCAAGGTAGAATGGGCAATCATAAATATTGGGGACATTGAGGACAAGATAGACTCTGGAGTCATAGACAACGGCGTTGATGTGACGCCGGAGCTGTTATTCAAGTATCGAATTATAAAAAAGATAAATGCTGGGCTAAAGGTGCTTGCAACGGGTGAGCTGAGGCGCGCGGTCGTCATAAAGGCCAATGTGTTTAGCAAAAGAGCAGTGGAAAAAATAAACGCCGCCGGCGGGCAAGCCGTGGTCTTGGGCTAGAGGATATATGCTGAGGGTTAACTATTGAGTGTTTTAAACAGTTTTCAGAATATATTTAGAATAGAGGAACTGAAAAAAAGGCTGTACTTTACGTTTGCACTTCTGACCGTTTATAGAATAGGCGCTCATGTGCCGACTCCTGGTATTGACGGCGAGCAGCTGAGTAAGTTTCTGACTGACAAGGGCGGCGCTTTGATGGGATTTTTCGATATGTTCTCAGGCGGAGCGCTTTCCAGAGTGACAATCTTTGCTCTTGGCATCATGCCCTATATCAGCGCATCGATTATCTTTCAGCTTCTTACGGTTGTCATCCCCGCTATCGGCAAACTGGCCAAAGAGGGTGAGGAAGGGCGTAAGAAGATCACTCAGTACACCAGATACGGCACGATAGTGATAAGCCTTATCCAGTCCTTCGGCATAGCCGTGGGGCTTGAGACAATGGCAAACGGGCAGTTTATCCACAATCCCGGTTGGGGCTTCAGGCTGGTCACAATGATTACGCTGACGGCCGGAACAACATTTATCATGTGGCTTGGCGAGCAGATAACAGAAAGGGGCCTGGGAAACGGCATATCGCTCATAATATTCGCAGGTATTGTGGCAAGGCTTCCAAACGCGGTGGTGAGCACGGGACGCCTGATTAAGGCCGGTGAGATCTCAATAATTTTGATGGTGATCGTATTCGTATTGATGATAGGCGTCATAGCCGGAATTATTTACATGGAGCGGGGGCAGAGGAAGATCCCCGTGCAGTATGCTAAGCGCGTAGTGGGCAGGAAGATGTACGGGGGGCAGAGCACGCACCTGCCGCTTAAGATAAACACATCGGGCGTTATACCTCCGATATTCGCGTCTTCTATTATCATGTTTCCGGCAACGATTGCGGGGTTTATTGCGATACCATGGGTGCAGTCATTTGCAAAGCAGCTTGCGCCCGGCTCTGCGGTGCATGACTTATTGTACGTTGCCATGATTGTGTTTTTCTGCTATTTTTATACTGCGATAGTGTTTAATCCAGTAGATATCGCGGATAATCTGAAGAAATACGGCGGCTATATACCCGGCATAAGGCCGGGGAAAAATACGTCGGATTATATATTCAGGGTGCTGTCGAGGCTTACGTTTGTGGGCGCCATATATCTGTCGGTTGTCTGTGTGCTGCCGGGTATTCTGATAAGTAAGTTTAACGTGCCGTTTTACTTTGGAGGCACATCGCTTCTGATAGTCGTTGGGGTTGCCCTTGATACGGTATCTCAGATAGAGTCGCACCTCCTGACAAGGTCGTATGACGGCCTGTTGAAAAAGGGAAGGATAAAGGGCAGGAGATAGTTTTCAATAAGCGTGTGATAATAATAAAATCGGATGAAGAGATAGGCAAGATAGATAGGGCATCTAAAATAGTGGCGGAGACGCTGATGCGGCTTGGGGAGGAAATTGCCCCCGGTATAACGACAAGAGATATAGAGATACGTGCGGAGGACATAATAAAGAGCAACAAGGCAATATCGGCATTTAAGGGATACAGAGGGTATCCGGCGAACCTTTGCGTATCGGTAAACAACGAGGTGATACATGGGATACCGTCAAGAAAGAGGGTGCTGAAAGACGGCGATATCGTGAGCCTTGATGTGGGCGTCATATATGACGGGTATATAGGCGACGGTGCGTGTACCTACCCTGTGGGGAAGGTGTCCAGGGAGACAATGAGATTGCTGGCTGTTACAAGAGAATCGCTCTATAAGGGTATAGAAAAGGCAAGGGCAAATAACAGGGTGTCCGACATATCGCATTCGATACAAACACATGTGGAAGGGTGTGGGTATTCGGTTGTGAGGGCATTTGTGGGGCATGGAGTAGGAAGGTCTCTGCACGAGGAGCCGCAGATACCGAATTATGGGCTGCCGAACAAGGGGCCAAGGCTAAAAAAAGGTATGGTGCTGGCCATAGAGCCAATGGTAAACGCGGGCAGCTATGAGGTCGCGGTATTGAAAGACGGCTGGACGGCGGTGACAGCAGACGGGTCGCTGTCGGCGCATTTTGAGCATACAGTCGTTATTACCGAAGATGAGGCCGGGATTTTAACTCAATTAGATTAATCGTGGGTAAAATGGGAAAAAATGGCAAAAGAAGATAACATTGAGGTTCAGGGAACTATACTTGAGGCGCTGCCTAATGCGGTGTTCAGGGTCGAGTTGGACAACAAACAGGTGATAATGGCATACGTATCCGGTAAGATGAGGATACATTACATAAAGATTCTGCAGGGAGATAAGGTACTTGTCGAGCTGTCACCGTATGATTTGACAAAGGGAAGAATAACATACAGATATAAATGATCATGGAGGGACGATGAAAGTGCGGTCATCAGTAAAGCCAATGTGTACGAAGTGCAAGCTGATTAAGAGGAAAGGAGTTGTCAGAGTGATCTGCGAAAATCCTAAGCATAAACAGAGACAAGGATAAAGAGGAGTTTATGGTATGGCAAGAATAGCAGGCGTAGATTTGCCTAAGAAAGAAAGGATAGAAATCGGGTTGACGAGGATATTCGGAATAGGCCGGGCGACGTCAAGAAAGATAATCGAAGAGACGGGCGTAGATCCTAATGTTAGAGTAAACAACCTGACAAGCGAAGACGTGGCAAAGATAAGGGCAGTAATAGACAGGGACTGCAAAGTGGAAGGCGACTTAAAGAAAGAGATCTCAATGAATATAAAGAGATTGATGGACATAGGGTGTTACAGGGGGCTGCGCCACAAGCTTGGGCTTCCCGTAAGAGGGCAACGGACAAAGACGAACGCCAGGACAAGACGTGGGCCGGCAAAGTCTTCTATTAAGAAAAAAGGAGGTAAATAATGCCGCCCAGGAAACGTAAAGGGCCGAAGAAAGAGAAGAAAAGAGTGGCCAACGGCGTAGCGCACGTGCAAACGACATTTAACAATACGTTGGTAACGATAAGCGACACAATAGGCAATGTGCTGGTGTGGTCAAGTGCCGGGAGCCTCGGCTTTAGAGGTTCAAGAAAGGGTACACCCTATGCGGCGCAGATGGCAGCCGACACGGCCGCCAAAAAAGCGATGGAAATGGGAATGAAGCAGATAGATGTATTTATAAAAGGCCCGGGTGCGGGCAGAGAATCGGCCATAAGGGCTATTCAGGCTGCCGGAATCGATATAAATGTAATCAGGGACGTTACGCCGGTACCGCATAACGGATGTAAACCTCCAAAAAGGAGGCGTGTGTAACTATGGCAAGATATAGAGACGCGCTATGTAAGCTATGCAGACGTGACGGAGAGAAACTGTTTCTGAAAGGCAGCCGGTGTACTACTGACAAATGTGCTATAGATAAGCGAAAATACCCGCCCGGGCAGCATGGTCAGAGGAGGGGAAAACTCTCTGACTATGCCGTTCAATTGAAGGAAAAGCAAAAGGTAAAGCGTATATACGGGCTGTTGGAAAAACAGTTCAGCAAGTATTTTAAGGAAGCGGAAAAGAAAAGGGGCATCACCGGAGAGCTTCTCTTGCAGTACCTTGAGCGTAGGCTCGACAACATAGTCTATAGAATAGGGTTTACATCAAACAGGAATCAGGCCAGACAGTTGGTTTTACACGGGCACTTCCGCGTTAACGGCAAGAAGGTCAACATACCGTCGTATAATGTTAAGGTGGGGGATGTCATAGAGGTTCATGAGGCAAGTAAAAAATTAAGCGTCTTTGGTGAAAATCTTCAGAGGCAGCAGCACGAGGGAGTGCTATCGTGGCTGGAAGTTGATTTTGCCGGATTTAAAGGCAAGGTCTTACATGTGCCGGGCAGAGACGATATACCATTGGCCGCTAAAGAACAGTTGATCGTTGAGTTTTATTCAAGATAATTAAACGGAGGCATTATGTTGCTTGAAAATAGTGGGTTTCAGCTGCCGGAAAACGTGTATTTTGAGGAAGAGACGTTTACGGATACCTACGGAAGGTTAATTGCTGAACCATTGGAAAGAGGGTATGGCATAACGATTGGAAACGCGCTGAGGAGAGTTCTATTGTCCTCTATTGAAGGCGCCGCCATTACCTCTGTTAAGTTTGAAGGTGTGTATCATGAATTCTCAACGATAAAGGGTGTTAAAGAGGATGTTGTACAAATAGTGCTGAATCTTAAGAAGCTCAGATTCAGGCTTCATGGCGACGAGGAATTGAACGCGACAATAGATGTCAGCGGCAGCGCTGTTGTTACGGCAAAGGACATAAAGGCAAGTGCAAGGCTGGAGCTGCTGAATCCCGCCGCACACATAGCGACGCTGGACAGGGATTCCGAGTTCAGGGTTGAACTGTGCATCAATAAGGGGCGGGGTTATATTCCATCCGAGGAAATGATCAAAGAAGGGATGCCTCTGGGGACGATAACGATAGACGCTATTTTTACGCCGGTAAGAAAGGTTGTTTTTAATGTGGAAAAAACCAGAGTGGGAAAGGCAACCGATTATGACAAACTGCTTCTGGAGATTTGGACGGACGGCAGTATAAATCCAAAGGCTGCCCTTGCCAAGGCCATAAAGATACTGACGAAACATATGAGCTATTTTTCTCTCGTGGAGGATGTGGAAGAGGAAATAGAGGAAGAGGCTAATGAAGATGATGGGGTGGTGGAAGACTCCCCCGTCATTAGCGGTCCCGAACCTGTTGAGCCGACTGTCCTGCAGGGCAAGGAATTTAATAGAAATCTCCTGAAAACTGTTGACGAGCTGGAGTTTTCCGTGAGGTCGCAGAATTGCCTGAAGAACGCGGACATTAAGTATATTTACGAGCTGGTTCAACGAAACGACCACGAGATGTTAAAAATGAAGAATTTTGGCAGAAAATCTCTTGACGAAATACGGGAGGTACTGCTGACTTTGGGGCTTGATTTTAATATTAAAATAGATATGGATGCCGTCAGAAGAGAACTGAAAATAGAAAATGGAGGAGGCTGACCATGCGCCATAAGATAGACGCCAGACATTTCAACAGGACGGCAAATCAGCGAAAGGCCTTGTTTAGGAGCCTGATAACCGCTGTGCTGGAGTATGAGAGAATAGAGACAACCCTAATCAAGGCCAAGGCCGTCAAAGGGTTAGTCGAGAAGATGGTTACATTGGGCAAGAGAGGAGATTTGCACGCCAAACGTACGGCGCTGGCAAACATTCCAAACCGAAAGGTTATCGCTAAGCTGTTTGCTGAGATTGCCCCGCGTTTTACAGACAGAAACGGCGGATATCTCAGGATTGTCAGGACACGCAGGAGGTTGAAAGACCAGGCGGAGATGGCAGTTTTGGAATTTGTCGATTACGTGATTCCTGTCTCTTCCGCGAAGGATGAGAAGAAAAAGGAGAAATCATAATGCAGGATGTCCTATGGATTATATTGTTTATTGCGGCATGGATAGTCTTGCAGGTGTTTGTCCTGCCGAGGTTCGGTGTCACAACCTGAGCGTCGAACTTTAAGGAGTCGTGTGCTCCTAAAAATGATGTCAAGCCGGGCAATAGGCCGGACAATACTAATTGTGGCCGTTGATATGTCTTTGGGCGTTATTGTCTTGAGCCCGGTGTGCGGCCCGATACGTGGCTTACGTGGATAAAATATACGAACTTGTAAAAAGCAAGAAAAAAGATTACAGGACATATGACTTTACGCAGGAGCAGGGCGACGCCTTAAAGTCCTTTTTCGATCTGGCACAAGAGCTGAACGAGATCGAGGACCTGTATAGCCTGTGTGTGGTTATACCAAAGGTATTTCTCAATCTTGACGCTAAGCTGTATCTTGCCGGGCAGAAAACCGCAAACATGGTGCTGTTCGCCAAGACCGAGGAAAGCGATGAGTATCTGAACTCTCCGATGCCGCAGCATATCATGCCGGCCGACAAGCCGTACAGATTTAAAGACAGCCTTATTTTGACCATCCGTGGGAAGAAGTTCCATGCCGGCTCATCCACTAACCCCGACAATATTCTGGGTTTTCTGGAGGTATATCCAAACACCGGCCTGAACGAGGCCGATGAACTGTTTCTTGAGAAATACGCTAACCGCATTGGATACAATATTCACAACAGATACCTGCAGAATAAAAACATTGAGCATCTCAAGTTTATACAAACCCTGGTGGCAGACATTGAGCATAATATTATCGTTCCCAATATGATATTCAAACTGTTTTTACGAAGGCTCAAGGGAAAGATAACCAAAAACACGGAAATAGAAAAACTCCTGATAGCATACGCTATTGAAGACCAGTGCGATACAATCTGTATCGAGCGGCTTCTTGATGAGCTTACGGAAGTCAATCGGGGGCTTACGGATGAGTTCCAGAGCATTGAGAGGCACTACAAAAGCACGACCTTGTTTTTAGAGACACTGCTTCGCAAAAGCCATTTCGACAAGGGCCATCTCACGCTGCGCACAAAGTCCTGCAACATGCGCCGCGATGTTATAATCCCACAACTGGAGAGATTCCTCGAAAGGTTCGACGAGATGGGAATCGAGGTTGATGGACGCGGCTGCGGCACAGAGGGCGACGAGATTATCAGTGTCGTTGATGTCGGGCTGATTGCCCAGGTCTTCGCGAATCTGTTTTCCAATGCCCTGAAATACGCCTCCGTGGTTACTACGCCAACCAGAGAGAATAAGAAAATTATGAGGTATGGGCGTGAAATAATAAAAGACTATTTTGGCCATGGTAAGGACGGCGTGAAGTTTAATGTATTCAGCTCAGGGGCTCATATCAAGCCGGAGGAGAGAGCCAGGATATTCGAAGAGGGTTTTAGAGGCTCAAACGTGGCACAAAGGCCGGGCACGGGGCACGGCCTGACATTTATCAAAAACGCGGTTGAAATACACGGGGGCGTCTTTGGCTATGAGCCGGTTGACATGGGCAACAATTTTTATTTTGTCCTCCCTGTATAGCGTCTTTGGGTATGTCGCCAGATAATTTATCAAATGATTTGGCAAAGAGAATTTCTGATGTCTATAGGCGGATTTGCCATGCGGCGATGAGGGCAGACAGGGCGCCTTCTTCGGTGCGCCTTGTGGCCGTGACGAAACATTTTCCAGTCAGCGCTGTCTCTGAGGCGGTCGGGCTGGGCCTCAGGGTATTTGGCGAAAGCTATGTCGGTGAGGCCGCGGCAAAGCGTGAAACGATCCTTAGGGAAACAACCCCTTCATCCTCCGTCTCGTGGCATCTCATCGGCCATCTGCAAAGAAATAAAGTGAAAAAGGCCGTTGCCGTCTTTGACTGTATTCATTCCATTGACTCTATTGCCCTTGCCGGGGAAGTTGACGCCCACGCCGCAAGGGCTGGTAAAATTCAAGACGTCCTAATACAGGTGAAACTCTCGGAGGAGGACACAAAGACAGGGATTGAAGAGGACGGTGTGCTTGCCCTTGCGGAGCGGATAACGAGTTTTAATAAAAATCTCAACCTGATTGGCCTGATGGCAATGCCGCCGTTTTTTGAGGACCCGGAGCAGTCGAGGCCGTATTTCAGGAGATTAAAAGACATAAGGGACACCCTGACAGGGCGTGGGATTGCCCTTACTGAGCTGTCTATGGGGATGTCAAACGATTTTGAGACGGCAGTCGAGGAGGGCGCCACGATGGTCAGAATTGGCAGCGAGATATTTGGTGAAAGATAATACGATAGTTGACACATGGCGCTGTATTAACCCCGCGCGGCTCATGGACATCTTCATTGAGCTTATTCAGATAGACTCGCCGTCGTATAGTGAGCGGGAAATAGCCGCAAGGCTCACCAAGCATTTGATTGTCCTGGGGCTAAGTGTGGAGATTCAGGAATACGGCAAATCGTTCAACCTGATTGGACGTATGACAGGGACAGTCCGCGGTGTTGCGCCTGTTATGTTAAGCAGCCACATGGATACTGTGGAATCCACTAAAGGATTGAAATTAATACGCGAGGGCGGCATTGTCAAAACCGATGGCAGCACGATACTTGGGGCAGATGACAAGAGCGGCATTGCTGAAATCCTTGAGGCCCTCTACGTGCTGAAAGACCAGGGCCTTCCACACGGCGACATCGAGGTGGTCTTGACGAGTGCCGAGGAGCGCGGCCTTATCGGGGCAAAAAATCTTGATTTCGATAGTCTTAAAAGCCGCATAGCCCTTGTGCTTGACAGCAGTGGCAGCATCGGTAGGGTTGTCCTTGCTGCCCCGACTCATGACATTTACGAGATGCGCATAACCGGCAGGGCGGCACACGCCGGCATAGAACCGGAACGTGGCACAAGCGCCATTAAGGCCGCCGCTAAAATTATTGCCGCAGTGCCGGACGGCCGCATTGACCCAAATACAACGGCAAACATCGGAACAATTCAAGGCGGCACGGCAACGAATATCGTCCCCAGAGAAGTTATTATAACAGGAGAGATTAGAAGCCATGACACGGACGTCCTGCAAAGGACTAAAAAGGCCATCTTCGATACCGCCAGGAGGTTGGCTAAAAAAAATCAGGTAAAAATAGAAATCGGGGAGAATCGTCAATATCACGGTTTTCATATAAGCGAGTCAGATGAGTTCATAAGGCTGGTTAAAGATGTGTGCGAAGACCTATTGATAACCCCTGAGTTTATAGTGTACGGCGGCGGCTCAGACGCAAATATCTTTAATCGCAATGGGATAAAATCCCTCGTAATCTCATCGGGGATGCAAATGCCCCATACAACGGATGAGTACATAAAAGAGGAAGACCTCTCAAAGGCCGCTCTCATGCTGCTTGGCATACTTAAGGTCCTTGCCGCCGATAGCAAAATGTGAAGTAGAGAGTGTTTGTCGAAATTTGGCCGTGCCTGCTTTCTTGAAAGGCGTGGGTTTTCAGGACGTCACAAGGGATAAACTATACAAAATGGTTCATTTTGTCTGATGCCCTAAATCCGATATAGAGACAGAAAGAAAGGGAAAAGCCCTCGTGCTTTAAGGGTAGCAGATGGTATAAAATATCACCTGCCAGGTTAATCAAAAAAGCAGGAGGGCTGGACATATGATACCACAAACTTTATTTGAGTTCAAGTTGGATACAACAAAGGCAGCAATTCTCAATGAACGATCTGAGAGCGTGAGTTTGGTGTAATATTTGTCATGGGAAGCAGGCATAGGATCAATTTTGCAAAAAATTGGCTTAAATATTACTTTAGGCTGACTGAAATATGTTTA
>JADFXO010000229.1 GCA_015233485.1 Nitrospirota bacterium | reverse complement strand
TGGAAAAAAGCCCCATATATTTGCTTCCGTTTAAGAATGCGTAGTTATAGGTTATAGGGAGATATACGGCGCCGTCTTTGAAGCCATAACCGGGATTTGCCGTAAGGGACTGTATCAGGAGGTCGTGGGTCGCGTTATGGAAGTAGTAGTTGCTTACGAGATTGTACTGCATGTTAAGGAACCACCTGCTGCCCAGATTTGGCTGGTAGTCTATTCGAAACGTATTTAATATGGCGCTGTCTCTTTGCCCTGAAATCTCAACTCCGGGGATTCCACCCTCAGGTTTTAGCAGGACATTGTCGTCGTATCTGTAGGATATCCCGATGGCAAAGCGCCATTCCCTGTTTGCGGCGATATTTTCCTCGACGGCCTTTTGGTATTCCTTCGCGAATGAGGCCATATCTGACGAAGGGTCGGCCTCTATGACTGCCGCAAGGGCTGTTTTTGCCTCGGTAAACCTCCGTTCCCTGTTATATGCTGCCGCAAGCTGGTAATTTACCGTCTGAGTCAACGAAGGGTCAAGCTCCTTTGCCTTGTTTAAGGCCTCTATGGCGCCGGTATTGTCACCGTCCTTTAACAATACAAGCCCCTTCAGGAAGGCTACGCTGCCCGGCCTGGCCTTCGCAGCTTCGGCCTTTGCTATCCACTCTTTGGCCTCTTTCAGTTTGTCCTGGGTATAGTAGACCTCTATCAGTTCTGTATAGGCCTCTTCAACCGGCGGCACAATGGTTAAGGCCTCGACAAAATTTTCCTCAGCCCCCTTTGTATCTCCGGTTTTCTTAAGGGCAACACCCAAATAGTAGGAAATAGCGGATGAGCCCGGTTGGGCCGCCTTTGCATTTCTGAAAAATACTATAGCCTCCTCGAAATTCTCCTCCTTTATCTGGGCTATCCCCTCGTCAAGGCTGATATCCGCCGCCATTAACATCCCTGCGTTAAATACGAACAACGCCATAATCACAATCAATGCTGTTTTTCTCATATGACCCCCTCTATAAAGCCCTCTGGACATCTATACTTAATATTACGCCGTTATAATAACCCCCATCACATACATATATCAGAACTACTTATATTAAATACATTTAGCCCCAAAAAGTCAACATTCTTTCTATAAACTCACAAAAAATCAACAATGGCGGCCGCCACGGAAATCACAGTAAGCCGTGGGGCGGGAGTTCCATTGCCAAAAATTATCTTGCTTTAACTTGACAACAATGCAAATAAACTTGTACTATGAACCACCCTGAGGAATCAAGGGTAATAAAAAGTATTGAGGAGGTTGCTATGCAGAACAAAGAGTTATGGGTTTATCAAGCCACCCGTTGCGCATCTGTCCAGGTGAAGGGGTCTCGTGTCCCAGCGTGGGGTTACAGCTTATTTATGTCATTGATTGTCCTTATAATGCTCAACGGGGTGGTTTGTGCGGATAACTTAACCGTTACCCTGAACTGTCCAAAGTCTGTAAGCTCCGGTGGAAGCCTTACAATAGGCGCTACCCTGACAAATAATACCAGTGCGGCCATAACGCTTGATAAAAGCGCGATAGCTATAAATTATGTCAATGGCGGAATTCTGGGTCCATACGTGGTTGCTTTCAACAAAACCATACCCGCATACCAAACGGTAAATGTAACTAATTACATTACCTATCAAATGTGGACTGCCGTGCCCGCCGGCACAGTAGTAACCAATATGGCTGTATTTTGTTCCGGCGGCTTCGGGCCATCCTGTAATGCGCCGGGCATATGCTCTATTGAAATTACCCAATAAGATTGTTTTAGGAATGAGGCAGGCGGTTATGCCGCCTGCCTGTCCTTAAACTATGATTTCTAAAAGGATTAGTATCCTCTTTTGTGCGCTTTCTCTTCTGGTCTTAGCGGTTATCTTTTTTAACTCAAAAAAGTCCAATGTGTTATCTATTGATTTTGGCCATATAAGGGCATCTCAACAAGAAGAAATGGCCGTTATGGTGGACACTGATATTGTACATATTTCCGATGGTGCTAAAATACAATGGAAAGTCAGGAAGATATTAACAAAACCTGTGAAATGGAATCTCTTCGAACTGTCAGACTACTTTGAGCTTGTCTTTAACGAGACAAATATTGAATGCAATTTTTCCGAAAGCGTTCAAAAAACGGCTCTAAGCGCCATTTTTATGCGTATCCTCAGAATGCTTACACCGAATATTGACAAAGAACTTGTTGTGATGATGAATCAAAATAATTTAAACAAACCCCTGACTCCCGATGTAAAACAACCCGCGAAGATATTTTTTTTATCCATCTTAGTAACTCTTCATTTTCCCGGGGGTGAATGGATTTCCATTAAAGCGGATAGAGCCGAACTGGAGGCCTTCGCGTCCAGATTGTCTCTTAAGGGCAATGTTGCCATTAGCACATCGTCAAACGAGAGATTATCGGCTAAAGAAATCTTCTGGAACCTTAGAGATGAAATCATGGAAACATCCGGTGAGTATGAATTTTCTACCGGCAAGGGTATCGAACGAGGCGCCAATAGACAGTTTCTCTTAAAAAATGAAAGGATTATAAGAGGGAAACAAGGCACAGGGTTACCATTGGCAGGGGCGCAGCCCCCCGTTTTTACCATAATGAATTCCTTCGCGAAAAACCCGGGCTCAAAAAAGATGAATCCGATGCAGACACTATTTTTTAGTCCTTTTTTCAATAACCAGAAAGCTCCTCCTTTTTAAAAAGTCCTGGTTAGAGATAGGCATTGTAGCAGGAACATTGGGTGAGCCAGGTTAGAGGAATTATTTAACCAACCCTAACAGCTTAGATAGCAGGTCTATTGCCTTCGGATTAGTTAGTAAATACAGAAACGCAAGGATTAGGAAGTACATCCGCATTTTAGATTCTAACCTTGTCTCAAGCAACAACAGGTCGGCCTTAGTAGCAACTTCTTTCTTGGTTTGCTCTGTGACCTCTTCAATAGCCTCAATGAGTGCCTTTGTTTCCTGCTCACCTATCTTGTCCTTGAGGAGCCGGTATAATTCCATTGTCTTCGTCATGTCTCTACAGTACCACAAATAAGGCCACTTGTCAACATCCCGAATTGAATACATTTTTTCCAAAAGTGTTCAAAAAACGGCTCTAATCGCCATTTTTATGCGTATCCTATGAATCAACCAAAAACCTCCGGTCATCGAAAATAAGCCGCAACGACGTCTTTCATTGGGGCAAACGGCAGGTGCTTTAATAATCCCTCAACCTTCCTGCCCGTAACGCCTATGTTGAAATAGTGCATAAACCTCCTGCGAAGCGGCAAGTCAAGCTTGGGCTGGGCAGTGTCGAACTCCCACGGATGGATATAGACTACCGCGGGGATGCCCTGGCGGTTCATCCTTTGGATTTTCGACAGCACATAAAAATACGGCGCTATCCTAAGAGGCAGACCACCCGTAAAGGGCACGTTTTCGTGGAATAGTCTCGCGGTTGTCAGTGGGAACTCGACTATTTCGCCGTATCTGGTCTGAAGTTTAACGGGCAGGTGGGGATAGGTTCGGCAGCCCATGCCAGACATAGGCACAAGGCTTGAATCATACACGATGCCGTGTCTTTTCAGTACATCAAACGCCCAAAAGTTCTCCCTGCGAATAGACCACTCAGGTGCCCGAAATCCAGGCACGCGACTCTTTGTAACAGACGATATTGCCTCTATTGAGCGTCCGATGTCGGCGTCGAACTCACTTTCTGACATCTCGTATACACGCCGGTGGAAAAAACCATGTGTTGCCAGCTCATGTCCTTCGTCCATTATTTCCTTTATCAGGGCGGGTTCGTTGTCCGCTATGTAGCCAAGTACGAAAAACGTGGCCTTTACGCCGTAGCGTCTCAAAAGGGAGAGGATTTTTGCAGTGCTGCCCGTTATGCGGCGTTCGTAGGAATTCCATGCCGCGGGGTCGGAACAGCCGGGCACACCGCAGACGTGATACCAGTCCTCAAGGTCTACGGTAAAGGCGTTTATCGCTTTGCGCATGAGCTCATTTGTGCCGGGGGCTGGTTCAAGACTGGCATCATCTGCGCAGAAATAAGTTCTGCATCTCTTTATTGTACAGGAGCGTTAAGGCAGATGCCAGCCGGCCTATTACCGGCATGGGATCTCTAAGGGACAACAGGTCGTCTTTGATTGTCATATCGAAAAACCCCGGCCTCATGTGGAATCTGTTCGGATTCATAATGAAATGGAGCAAATCGCCCGGTATAATCCACCTGCACATCACGCCTGTCTTGTATTCGGTTACAGGGTCTATGTCGCCGTCCATGGCTAATCTATACAATAAATAGGGGAAATCTACGCCTGCGTTGATTGCAAGCTGTAACGAGCCCCAAAACCGCGGATTTATCTCAAGCAGCTTAGGCGCACCGTCTCTGGGGTCGACCTTGAACTCTATATGGGCAACGCCCGTCCACTTGAAATACCGCAACAAGGACTCGGCAATGTATCTTACGTCGTCTCTCTTTATGCTTGCCCTCAGCGTGCTTGGCCCGCCCCTGACAGGGTACTCCCTCAGCCGCTTATAGACAAACGACGCCCTCACCTCTGAGTCGTTGTTAAGGAGCAGGCACACTCCCATGGCTTCCCCTCCGTCGGGAATAAGCTCCTGTACTATGGGGAATTCATATTGTTTGTGCACCTTTTTGTATTGCTTTACAAAATCCTCCCCTCTATTGACATACCTAATCCCCCTTGCCCCTGAGCTCATCTGCGGCTTTATGACAACAGGGAAGGGCAGCTCGGCCACAAGGCCGGTTAACTGGCCTAAATCGTCGATAATATATGTCTTTGGGATGTCAAAGCCCTTTTCACGGGCATATTTCATCAAAAATGCCTTGTTATGAAGCCTGAACGCCAGGTCAACACCGGCAAACGGGATGCGGCAATATTTAGAAAGCCGCTCCCTCTGCGATGTTATCAGTGTCTGTGTCGTAAACTCCATCGGCATGAGTACATCATATTTGTTCTTTTTGAGTTCGTCCTCAAGCCAATCAAGAAACTTCGCCGGCCTCTCCTTTGGCGATGGGTAGATTAGGCGTTTGCTGCAATAGTTGGAGAACAACGCTGTTGCGAAACGCGTCCATTCGCCTACGGCTACGTAAAAACCCCTCCTGCCCAGCGACCTCACCGCGGCAAGCGTCTTGTTCCACATCCCGTCAAGAATCAGCACCCGGGGCACAGGCTTTATCCCTCCACTTTCTGTATGTTTTCCGGCATGTTAAAATCCTGCCTGCGTCTTGTTGTCTTATTTATCGATTGCCGAAAGCCAAAGTTCATTGGATAAAAGAAATTTTTGTACGAACCATTACCCCAGAGCCGCCTGACAATATTCGGATATGAATAGGTCTCCTTAAGTGCCTTATAGTAGCCCGATAAGAGCCTCTCCGGCGACAGGAGTTTGGGCTTAAAGACCACGTTATTTGTATTGTAATATGACCAGTCCTTCTCTATAATCCTGCCCTCCGCCTCCATTTGCCCATAGAGCCTCGTACCGGGGTACGGGGTCAGGACAGAGAAATAACAGACGTCCAGTTTGGCCTTGACAGTGAACTCAATCGTCCTGTCAAACACGCCCTCGTCGTCGTCGTCGAAACCGAAGACAAATGCCCCGTCTATGCCTAAGCCGTGGCCGTGGAACCTTTTCACTATTTCGACATAGTCGTCCGGCTTGTTAAACCCCTTGCCCATTTTTGAGAGATTGGAGGTTGACAGTGATTCAAATCCCACAAGGAGGCCCATACAGCCGCTGTCTTTGCAGAGCTTAAGTAGCTCATCGTCTTTGGCGATGTTGCTTGAGGCCTGGCCCAGCCACTTTAAATTGTAAGGCTTTATGCGCGCCAGCATCTCTTTGGCGTGGGCGCGGTTGCCTATTATGTTGTCGTCGACAAAGAATACCGTGTTTTTTAAGATAAACCTTTGGTCAAAGGGTGTTAAACCCTGAATCTCACGCTCCACCTCGTCAACCGGCCTGTTTCTGAACCGTCCTCCGAAGGAGCTTGTCACAGAGCAGAACTCGCAGTTAAACGGGCAGCCGCGCGTGGTCTCTACAAAATGTACGGGGAGATATCTCTTGCCCTTGTAGAGGTCCCAGTTCACAATTTGCAGTTTGTCCAGGGCCGGGTAGCCGTTTTCGTGCCGGTAGATCTTTTTCAGAGTACCGCGCTGGAAATCCGTAAGAAGCTGCGGCCACAGGCCCTCGGCCTCCCCAATGACAACGGCATCGACATGATTGAGCGCCTCTTGCGGCAGTTTCGAGGCGTGCATACCCCCCATTACTACGGTCTTGCCTTTTGCCCTGAGGGCGTGGGCTATCTCGTAGCCCCTCATTACCGCCGGTGTCATCGCGGTAATCCCGACAAGGTCAGCGTCT
>JADFXO010000228.1 GCA_015233485.1 Nitrospirota bacterium | reverse complement strand
CGTTTTACAAGGATAAAACACGATGCTGATTTTCCCGTCAATGCAATAAAATTCAGACGCCTTCTCTCTGATAACAGACGGGGCAAAAGGACGAAATGATTCCCTGAATTTAATCTTAAGGTTCATTATCTCCTGCATTTTAGGGGAACGCGCATCCCCAATAATGCTTCTTGCACCTAATGCCCTTGGCCCAAACTCCATTCTGCCCTGAAACCATCCTATCACCTTCTCATTAGCCACAAGATCGGCTATAATTGACGGCAGTTCTTTATCGTTTAATGCCCTGTATGGAACCTTCCTTTTCTCAAGAAAGGCTTCAATCCATTCAGTCGTAAACTCTGGTCCTAAATAGGAGTTATTCTGAAAATCTTTTTCCCTGTTTACATTCCTGGGATTCCCCAGACACTGATACCATGTAAAAAGGGCTGCCCCTATGGCCCCTCCGGCATCCCCTGCTGCAGGTTGTATCCAAATGTTCTTAAACTGCCCTTTACGAAGAATCTTTCCGTTTCCAACGCAATTCAGGGCTACCCCCCCTGCCATGCACAGGTTTTTTTGTTTGGTCTCTTTATACACGTGGCAGGCCATGCGAAGCATTACCTCCTCTGTTACATCCTGGACGGAACGGGCTAAATCCATATCCCTTATGGTGAGTTTTGATTCCGGCTTGCGGGGTTCACCTCCAAATAATTGATTGAATCTCTTATTGGTCATGGTGAGGCCTGCACAATAATCAAAGTATTTCATATCCAATTTGAACGAACCATCGTCTTTAAGGTCAATCAGTTCGGATAATATCTTATCCACATACTTTGGCTCTCCATATGGGGCAAGACCCATCACTTTATATTCCCCTGAATTAACCTTAAACCCAAGATAGTAAGTAAAGGCGCTATAGAGAAGCCCAAGTGAGTGAGGGAATTTCAATTCTGAAACAATCTCTATCTTGTTATTTTTCCCGATTCCATAGCTCGCCGTAGTCCACTCACCCACACCATCAATCGTCAGAAACGCAGCCTCATTGAATGGAGATGGGAAAAAGGCCGATGCGGCGTGAGATTCATGATGTTCCGGAAAAATAATCTTGCCGCTATAGCATAGCTCATCCTGAATCATATCTTTTATCCATAGTTTCTTCTTCAACCAGGTGGGCATGGCCTTTATAAAAGACTTTATACCACGCGGGGCGTAGCTCATATAGGTTTCCAGTATCCTGTCGAATTTAATAAAAGACTTTTCATAGAAAGCTACATAGTGTAGATCATTAATTGCAACCCCACCATATTCAAGACAGAATTTTATTGCATTGACGGGAAAATCAGCATCGTGTTTTATCCTTGTAAAACGCTCTTCCTGAGCCGCTGCTATGATTATTCCATCTTTTACAAGGGCAGCGGCACTGTCATGATAGAATGCAGATACTCCAAGTATATTCATGTCGCAAACACCAGCCAGAGTGTCATTATATCCCCTCGTTAAGGTGCTGAAGAACTTCTCCCGAGATTATCTCGGTTCCTGTCGAATTCATATGAACAGAATCGGTAAAAAGCCTTATCCTCTTAGAAAAAGGACGCTCTTTGATTTCTTTTCCCGCCTCAAAATGTGATATATTCAGTTTCTCTGAAATATCCCTTCTGACATCGTGTTCAAGTTTTTCAAGGATAGGCATGTAGTGTACTTCTTTTAACAATGATTCCTCCGGCACGTTCCAATACAGTGCCGCCATTCGTGCCTGTTTGGCGCCGTCTTCTTTATCAAAGAGAAATGGCAGGCCAATGAGGTATATGTGGACGTGTTTGTCCCACATGGTTATAAATTTTTGCAGGTTGTCACCATACATATGTGATATAAGACGCAAGCTTTCTGATTCGTTATTGACGACCTTATTATTTTTTTGTTCAATGATTAAAAACATACTTTTAATGTAATACATTAGCGCAAGTTTCCTGGAAATAGAGAGGTTTCCCATAAACTCTGAGATTCTTCTCGCTGCTATGGATACAGAATTGGGCTTAAAGGCGTTCAGGTAATCTGGGGCTGTATCGTTCACTACCGGAGCGAGTAGTATGATATCCGGGTTAAGGTCTTTCCACCCCCAAGTGGATATGTCTTTTTCAGCGGGTCTCATGCCCCTTATCCATTTTTCCCTTGTGATGTCAATGCTGATATTAGCGCGATAGTTTTGGACAAATTCTTCCAGATGTCCTCCAATCCTGCCGAGATTGATGACCTCATATTTTCCTGGGAATGCCTTTTCAAGCTTTTCAGCCAATATTTTTGGCCATGTATTTTCAGGTGCGACACCAAAACCATATGTTGTGCTTCCGCCAATAGCAAGAATACGTATACGACCACTTTTTTTAATAGAAAAAGATTCTCTATATAGAGCCATATCATGTGATTTACTTGAATTCTGATTGTTTGATGTAAAATACCAGTTACCAGTCGATATATAAAAAGAAAGCTCACCAACAGTGACAGCAATAGCGGCTAACAAAGCGGAAACAACTACAAAAGTAACGGATGCCAGCAGCCATAAGGGATACTTTCTCATTTTCTGATAACCGGTTTTTCTTTGACTTCAGGACTGCCCTTTTCCATTGATATTTCCCATTCCATCGGCGTATCGGAGTAGAGTTTTCTTTGTTCATCGTCTAAAACACTCGTAACAGGTTTATAAAGACGTGTGGTTTTCAGAAACTTCTGTCCAATCGCTATCGTTTTAGACGCTGCTGTTTTCACTTCTGTAACAATTATATCCCATGTGCCCATGACGAGGTTAACGCTTACTAACTCATAATTCATGTTAACATTTTGCTGGACAACATCGTAATTATTTTCATCAGGGACTATCCTATTAATTCCATTATTTTGGGTCAGTTTTACAATACCCATGCTTTCAAGTTTCTTAGCAACTGTCAGGAACTCTTCGTTTTTTCGCACATCATGTTCTTTTGATGGAATAACGGCAGGAATAATATATCTGCACTCTCGTGGATATATCAGTTCCTCTTTAATGATAGTCATTGTTTCTTGGATGTTGCCAGCGACTGAATTACCTGTAGTAACAAACATAATAAAACCAGTTAATATCATGATTACGGAAAATTGCATTATTCCGTTCCTGAAACGCATATGCGATACCTCCTTGTAAGGGTTACACATTCATAAGATGGCAATGATACCTTATTTCCCCGTCACTTTTCGGTGAAAGATAAAATACGTTCAAATTCATCCTGCATATTTTTAAATAATCGATCAGCAAGTAGTTCATTTCCACGATATGTAAAATGAACTTTATCGGCAAAGGCAAAGTATCCAAGGTTAATATATTCCGATACAGGTAATGATGAAAATTCAGAGTTGATGATATGGCTTAAATCAATAAAGGGTAAATTAAATCTATTCGATACCTCTTGGCCAACTTTGCGCTGAATATCGTCGACTAACTTGTCTGTGTAATAAACTTTCTTTGTAGGATCGTCAGCATCGCCATCAGTAGAAATGGGTAGTTGTGTAAAAATAGCTGCTCTCTTCAGGTATTTCAGATAGTTATCTCCGCCTTTAAAGGGTAGGGTCATTTGCCATACTTTTGCAATTCTAAGAGCCCTCTCAGTAAACTCACTTAGAAGATAGCTATAATATTTTTCTGCGTTTATAGTTAGATAACGTCTATAATCACTATTTTTAAATTCTTCAAATGTTAGTTTCTTTAATTCGTCAACCCGTTTGTCTCTTTCTGATATCTCCATGTATCTTTCGAACATTTTACTGGTTGTTTGAAAATTACTCTTTGTAGGAATGTCCATGTAGCGGTATAGGTTTTTCATATAAGAGATGATGCAGGGCATTTCATCGCAATCACCCGGGTCTACAATGTCGAAGCATAGATAGTGACCACCTAAAACGCCATAGAATTCTCTAATATCGTTCCACATACTGCTAATGACAATAATGTCAGGGTTAAGTTCAGATATGGTAGGAGCATCCCTTCGTTCTTTTACAAGTGTTATCTTTTCAAACCTCTTGTCCAGAGCTTGTAATTCCTTTGGTCTCAGGGGTTCGGATCCCAGTAGATGAAAAATAAAACCTCTATTTAGAGCTACTATCTGAGATTGCAAGTTCCACGCTTTGATCCCATAGTTAATTATCTCAAACTTGCCAGGATAGAGGGATTCCAATTTTGACTGCAACACATACGGTATACTTCCATTTCGGGCTGTAGCCCCATCTATGGTCGAGTTGCCAACTATTACGATCCGGAAACGATTACTTTTTGCGTATGCAACGTTTTCTCTGAAAAAGAATTTGTGTAATGGGTTTTTGACAATATCAAATCGATTATCTCTAATAACGATTGGCGAAACATTGTCTAGCCTTGATGTACCGCTGACAGTGATAAAACTCAACGTGAAACTCTCTATTATCTCCGGAAAAGGATACACGACTGTAAGGTATTCCCACGTTCCATCTCCTGAATGAAAAGCTGATACAGCTTCTTTTCCCATATTTGATCTAATCTTTAACAACGCGCTATTCGGTGTGTCTGACCATACCCACGCAGAAACAGATACGTTCATTTGCTCGGACTGCCACCGTTTGGGTATGCTGATTCTTTGGAAAACGGCTGCATTCGTAATATATTGACCAGAAGACATGTCTCCCTTATCGATATATTTTGCCCATCCCCTATGGGTTACTTTTGTTTCTCCGTTAAAGTTGTACCAAACTTTAAAGCTTACTGTTACTTTATCGATTTCTTTTATATCTAAAACCTGAGCGCTAATTTTTGACGCCCCCTCATTTTGCAGCTTTAATAAATTGTCGATTTTAAGTATGTTGTTGATCCCAATTTTATTGTCATTTTTTATATATGTTATATAACTAACACCGTCATTAACGGTGTTTACATAGTTCATGAAATCCTGCTCCCCATTTAAAACATACGTCACCGTTGATAATAACTCGCCATTTTTATTAAAAAACCTGAAAAACATTGTTGACTTGGCAGGGCTACCAGTAAAGATATCCGGTTGATATCCAACTGTAATCTCTTTTGTCAGGTACTTTATGTCTAATGGATATTCTAATGTGTATGGTTCATTAAGAGTAATTGAGTTGAGAGTTGGATATTCTAATGTGTATGGGTTGTTGAGAGTTGGATCGATTTTATCGTTGTTTTTCAAAGCAGCAGTCATCTGAAGGGAGTTATTGCTTTTATACCCAGGGCCTTTGTCAATAACGGCGCCAACACCGTTAAATATCCAACCGGGAAAGCTGAAATGCTCTTTGCAATTATCAGTATTTGCACAGACGCTTTCCTTTGCCTCTTCGAAGTCTCCGTTGCTCAACGGAATTAACAAACGGCTCATTTCTCTACTTGGGAATTTACCCTCATCGGCAGCTTCCTTATTGTTTAAACCATTGACAGCACAGGCAGACAAAAGAAAGATGGTCAACAGCAAAACACCATTCAGAACCATTCTAAAAGGCACCTACGTTACTTTCCCTGACACACTTTGCCCTCCTACTCAACCATATTCATCTTATACTCAACCATAATGAACACTGTGATGTCAAGCCCCACAATGAACCCAAGCTCCGATATAGGAATTTGCACCTATCGATAAAAAGGGTTTTTGAAAGCATTTTTGTCATTTATAATGTTAGCAATCTCTTATTGTGTATCATAAATAACAAAATACTTATCCTAACTGTCTAATATTACATAATTTCTCATTTTTTAAACATATCTTTCCCGATTTATGCCCGTGATTTATTTTTCTAAATTCTTTTTTAGCCATCCCATGAGAGGCTGAGTTCAAATATCCTTCCCCCTGATCTCTTCAAATATAGCCAGCTTCTTTACATCCACTGCGAGTTTTAAGATTACTTCTCCAGCATGGCTCACTATACGCCCCGCAACTTGTATCATCTTCCAGCGAAATGTTGTTATTGTATGCCTTGCCCACGAATCAGGACACGACAACCTCTTAAACCCTATAAATAGATTATACGCTATCACTCCTATCCTGAAAAATACCGCATTGGCATATGTCTGACCACATGGCATACGTTCCATTCCAAATCCACTTTTTAGCTCTTTATTAAAATTCTCTGCGTCCCCTCTCTGATTGTGCCACTGGATTACTTCATATCCTGTCTTTTCTTCCTCTAACCAGTTTGTCGCTATTATGTGATGAAAATATCTGTCCTCTTCAAATATATCCGGCTGCTTACGAATCTCTCTCTTTATAACCATGCGAAAAGACTTGTCTGTCTTGTTCATGCAGTGAACTGTTTCAGCTATCTCATATCCACATCCTCTCACAGGCTCGTACCACATTGCCTCTTCTATCGATTTTATAAGCGCTTTTACCGCTTTATCGTGGACTGCCGTTATACCCC
>JADFXO010000227.1 GCA_015233485.1 Nitrospirota bacterium | reverse complement strand
AGAGCCAACAAGATAACAATCCCAATAAACGAAAATGGAAGGATGCTCATCAGTTATACGGGCAAGGCCGGGAGTTTTCCCTATTATTCTTTCCTTGACGTAATGAACGATAAGATTCCCGCCGCGACGTTCAAAGACAAAATAGTGTTGATTGGGCTTACGGCCACTCTGCATGGCGCTGTTAACGCGACCCCTTTGCGGAGTAATCTTAATAACGTCGAAGTAACGGCAACCGTGATAGAGAATATCCTTAACGCAAATCATATAAGGCGTCCGGGGTGGCTCACGTATTTTGAACTGGCCGTGATGGTGCTATTTGGAGGCATTATCGCCTTTCTGATTCCACACCTTAGGGCGGGCATTGGCGCCGCTATTACAGGAGGGGTGATAGTAGTGTGGGGCGTTATTTGTATATACTTATTTTACTCTCAGGGAATGTGGATAAAAATGTCTTATCCGATAGCCCTCCTCTTTTTGGGATATACGGCCGTTGTGTTGCGGGGGTATTTCCTCAGTGAGGGAAAAAAGACCGGGCCTGTTGAAGCAGACGGAAGCGAGACCAATAAGATGCCTGGGCTTAGTTCTCAGGGCCAGGGGCAGTTAGACGCGGTGAAGAAACTCAAAGCAACCGGAGAACCGGCCGGCTCAGTTGCGCCGATAGAAGAGGCTACGATAATTATGGAGCCTGACGGTGCAATATCCACCTTAGGACGCTACTTAGTGCTTAGAGAACTTGGGCGCGGCGCTATGGGAGTTGTATATTTGGGGAAAGATCCTAAGATAAACCGTGATGTGGCGATAAAGACGTTAAGCTATGAAGATATTGACTCAGAACAGGTTGAAGAGATAAAGACCAGATTTTTTCGGGAGGCCGAGGCCGCCGGCAAACTATCTCATCCCAACATCGTGCGTGTGTACGATGTCGGCGAGGATAAGGATGTAGCCTATATGGCGATGGAATTGCTTGAAGGGTCGGATTTGGCCAGATACTGTGCGAAGGACTCAAGGCTGCCCTTCGGAGAAGTCCTGCGCGTGATAACGCGAGTAGGCGAGGCGCTGGACTACGCCCATCTGAACGGCGTCGTCCACAGGGATATAAAACCGGCCAATATAATGCTTCTCAATAATAAGGAACTCCGTGTTACGGACTTCGGCATTGCGCGGGTTATGGAGTCCTCCAAGACACAGACCGGCATGGTGCTAGGTACGCCAAGCTATATGTCGCCTGAGCAAATTGCCGGACGCAAGGTAGATGGGCGCTCTGATTTGTTCTCGTTGGGGGTAGTGTTTTTTGAGCTTCTGGTTGGTGAAAGGCCATTCAAAGGCGACAGTATAGCAACGCTGATGTATAATATTACGAGTATTCTGCCGACTCCTATTAGAAACATAGAACCCCGAATCCCGGCATGTGTGGTGGAAATAATAGATAGATTGCTTCAAAAAAATGCCGCCGACCGTTTTAGCCGCGGCAAAGACCTTATCGACGCAATAAACAGATGTAAAAAAACCCTCGTAAAACGCCCTGCCGCCCCGGCCACTTAGAAGATAACTTATAGAAAAAAAATAAACAGGGCATGGCTAAAGACAAATCAGCCGCGCACATACCCGAAATCGGCAAAAGATACATCCTCATTAAGTGGAATAAAGTATGTAGCGAAATTTAATGATGCTAAACCAGTAGAGTGAGGGACTTGTATCCGAAAACACCTTAACACTGGAGAAGAGCACCCCCTCTTGTCCAGTGTTAAAGAAACGCCACGCAGGGCTTTCTGTCTATTCCTATGTTGTGCCGCTTGCCTTAGGTGTAGTTGCAGCAGTATTAGTGTTCGTCCCAGTCCCCAGGTAACCGTTAACTTTGTTGATACTTATGCCCAGTTTATGGGAAATCTGTGCCGCGGTAAGTCCCTGTTGCTGTAATTGAAGGGCTTGAGCAGCATTTGAAAGCTGGACAGTGGCCGCACCAGATGCGCTTGCTGCGGTTGTCTGAGGGGCAGGTGCTTCAGCCTCGGTTTTTTTTGGGGTGATGGGTTCTGAATTAGCCGCAGGCGCATTAACAACGCCCTGAGTAATTCCTCCTATACCCTGAATGCCTCCAATGCTTGACATAATAACCTCCTTGTAAGTCATTTACGGTCTACAGTTGTAAATTCTTTATCGGTTGCTATTCGTCAAAACTTTAACTCATATGCCCTAAAAAACCGATATAGTCACAAACTAAGAATGGGAAGGACTATTGGTGGATTTGACGAAGCTAAGCTATTGTAAATATCTTATCATGGAGTATTAACCGCTCGTCATCACGCCAACTGCCGCTATTTATAACCTCATCGTAAATAGTTTATCCCAGGGTAGTTGTGATTTCGGCGTTGAAATGTTAGAATAAACACTAATCTAATGAAAAATAATGTGAAAAACAGTTCGGTGGCGTCAAAAAAGAAAAAAGATACGGTAACGGTCTCTGCCGGCTATCTCAGGGACATCGAAAAAAAGGTCGAAGACCTTGAGACCATTATCGAAGTCTCCTCTATCATATCCTCAACTCTTGATTACAGCAGGCTGATTTCGATTGTCATGGAAAAGGCCAAACACATAATGCAGGCCGAGGCCTGCTCCATATTGCAGTACGACAAGGAATCGAATAAACTCGTTTCCGAGTTTGCCATAACGGGGCAGCTCGTAACGTCAAACGTCTTATTAAAAGATAGAGTTACCTTCGATATAGGCCAGGGGATAGCCGGCTGGGTCGCTGAGCATCTTGAGCCGGTCGTTATAAAGGATGTTTATCTTGACGAACGATTTTATCGCAAGGCTAACCAGATGAATAATTTTGAGACTAAAAGCCTGATAGCCGTGCCTCTGGTTGGACGGCGCGGGCTTTTGGGCGTGGCCATGGTAATGAATTCAAAGGACAAGGGCCATTTCTCGGACTACGACGCAGGAATATTTCAGACCTTCTGTGTCCAGATCTCAGCGGCGATAGAGAACTCGCGGTTTTACACCGAATCCGTGCAAATGGAAAAATTTCGTCAGGGGCTTGAAATCGCCTCGGTGCTCCAGAAGAGTTTTCTGCCGGAGACCCCTGCCTTCAGAAAGGGAAATCTCCGCGTATCAGCCACTAACATACCGGCAGAGAAGATCGGCGGCGACATTTACGATTTTCTTGAACCCGTAAGCGGCTCTATCGGAGTTCTTGTCGGAGACGTCTCAGGCAAGGGCATCTCAGCCGCATTGTATATGGCCAAGATAATCAGCGATTTCAGATACAAATCAAAGATGATAGAGCGCCCGGAGGTCGTATTTAACCGCCTCAACGAGGGACTGTCAAACAGCCCAATGGGGATGTTCCTGACGGCCTCATACTTTGTGGTCAACGTCAATACAGGACAGTTCACCGTCTCAGCGGCAGGGCATCCGCCATTTTTATGGGTAACGAACTCCGGCGTAAAGATCATGGACATCCCCTCAGGCCCGCCACTTGGCATATTACAGTACGAATACACATCCTCAGAGTTCACGCTCAAAAGCGGCGACAGCCTGTTAATCCTTACCGACGGGGTGTTTGACGCGAAAAATACCAGCGGCGAAAGGCTTGGCTTTGAGTGCCTCGTCTCATTTGTAAAAGAACATCGAGAGAAGGATACGTTTGTTCAGGCCATAATTGATTTTGTACAGGATTTTTCTAATGGCGCTGAGATGTCAGACGATATTACGCTGGTCGAGTTGAAATGGCAATAATTGCATGTTAAAGAGAATTTCAAGGAGGAGATTGTCCCTGCGTGGTTATGGTTATATGAAAGATGGATAATCCAATAGTCATAACGATACCGTCACATCCTAAGTATCTGGCGGTAGTTCGGGCGGCCGCGCTGCTTGCCGCTGAGATTTGCGGATTGGGCGCTGCCGAGGCCGAGGATATAAAACATGCCGTCGATGAGGCCTGCTCCAATGTGATAAAGTATGCGTACAAGTGTGACTGCACGAGAAAAATCACGGTGAAATTCGAGGACACACAAGAAAGTTTTCAGGTCACAATCGAAGACTCAGGGAATAAGGCCAGATTAGAGGACATAAAGATTCGTGAACTGGACGAAGTAAGGCCGGGCGGCCTGGGCATCCACTTTATCAAAAAGGCATTTCATATAGTTGCCTTCGATAAGAAAAAAAGAAACGGTAACAGGCTGCTTTTGACCAGATATAAAAATACGGACGAGGCGGCCCTTTCAAAATGAGGCCGCGAGGATTCTAAATGAAAATTGATACTGCTGAGCATTCAGATTACATGGTCGTGTCCATTGCCGGTGAGATAGATATGTACTCCTCGCCGGCACTAAGGGATACGATGCTATCTATGGTGAAGAAAAATGTGGCCACTGTAATCGTAAATCTTAAAGATGTAAAATACATAGACAGCTCCGGCATTGCCACATTTGTGGAGGCACTGAAGAAGATGCTCGCCTACAAGGGCAAATTGAAAATGGCCCAGGTACCCGACAGGGTGATGGAGATATTTAATTTCTCAAAACTCGACAAGGTTTTTGACATCTACGGAAGCTTAGAAGATGCCGCAAAGAGTTGAAAACGCCTTAGGTTACATCGGCAGAAAAACCCTGTCCACGTTAAAAGGTCTGCACAAGGTCTCAGTCCTGATAAACGAGGTCTTCGACTGGACGCTTGTATCGCCGCTGAAAGGAAAACCGCCGAGGTTTCATGCTACGGTCTCAGAGATGGTAAAAACAGGGTATGAGTCCGTGCTGGTGGTGGTCGTAATAGCGTTTTTCGTCGGGGCGATATTGGCTCTTCAGTCGGCCTACCAGCTAAAGAAATTCGGCGCCATGATATATGTGGCCGATTTAGTGGGTGTTGCGGTAACCAGGGAGCTTGGCCCGATAATCACGGCCATAATCATTGCCGGGCGCAGCGGGTCGGCCTTTGCCGCCGAGATCGGCTCGATGAGGGCGCAGGAGGAAGTCGACGCGCTGCTCAGCATGGGAATCCATCCCGTGAGGTTTCTCGTAGTGCCCAAACTCATAGCGCTGATGGTGATGCAGCCGGCCCTTACGACGTTTTTTGACGTAGTGGGGATGTTTGGCGGGTTTACCCTGTCAATCACTTTGCTTGACGTCAACTCGGCCAGCTATGTAAATGAGACCATTAAGGCACTTCAAATAAGCGATCTCGTTACGGGGCTTGTCAAGGCATGGGCATTCAGCGTGGTCATTACCATAATTGGAGCGTATCAGGGATTTCAGGTAAACGCGGGGGCGGAAGAGGTTGGAAGGCGAACGACTGCCTCTGTCGTAACGTCTATTTTTATGGTAATAGTCATCGATTTATTTTTTACGACCTTATTTTACTACTTCACGTAAATGGAAAACGCGATAGAAGTCTCGAATTTGGTGACATATTATGGCGAAAGGGAGATACTTAAAGGGATTTCCTTCTCCATCCCCACGGGCACGACCACTGTAATCGTCGGGGGCAGCGGCTGCGGCAAGACCACATTATTAAAGCACCTGATAGGGCTTTTAAGGCCTACAAGCGGCAGTATTCATATTCATGGCAAGGACATAGCCGCTATGGACGACGCCAGCCTCGACGAATACAGAAAAAAGATGGGCGTTTTATTTCAGAGCGCGGCGCTGTTTAATTCCATGACCCTGGCTGAAAACGTGGCACTGCCGTTACAGGAACATACAAAACTCAAGGGCCCGGTCATAGACATAATCGTCAGGATGAAGCTTGACCTTGTGGGGCTTTCGGGATTTGGCGATTTCTTTCCGGCACAGCTCTCAGGAGGGATGAAAAAAAGGGCTGGAATAGCGCGGGCTATGGCAATGGACCCGGTCGTCTTATATTTCGACGAGCCTTCGGCCGGCCTTGACCCCGTAACAGCGGCCGGCCTTGATGAGCTTATTCTTAGGCTTCATCAGGTATTTAAGATGACCGTCGTTGTGGTGACGCACGAACTGCCAAGTATTTTCGCCATAGCCAACTATGTGATAATGCTCGACAACGGTGAGGTGGTCTTTGTAGGGGAACTTGAAGACTTTAAGAAGTCGGAGGATCTCAAAGTCCGGACATTTCTCGAAAGAAGGCCAGAAGAGCAGTCCCTCTCGCCGGACAATTATTTTAAGATAATAACCGGAGCGTAAGGCAGCCGAGTATGACTATTTTGCTGCCAAATGGATAAAAGGCTCGTCCTTCAGCAAGTTCATCCTTTTTATTAATGCCGGAGGCCGGACTTGAACCGGCACGAGCGCGAAACCCGAGGGATTTTAAGTCCCTTGCGTCTACCAATTCCGCCACTCCGGCAACAGTCTTATTGTAATGGTTATCTTATCATTTGGTCAACCCCAAGTTTAAAAAATACTTAGCGGCAGTTTGAATTGCCACGCCACCAATCAACTCAATTCAACT
>JADFXO010000226.1 GCA_015233485.1 Nitrospirota bacterium | reverse complement strand
CATCTATAGTTAAAACCAGAGAGTTTTTGTATGGTGTACTTGCAAGCATCACTGCCGCAATAATTTGCGGCAGTGTTATTGAGCTTTATAATCTAATTAAATCACATACGCCCTAATACACCGGGGGCGCTGCCCCCAGTCCCCCGCAAGGCCAGCAATGAGGGTGCCACTCCTTGACCTCGTAAATTACTGCGTTTTAGTTACAAGTATTGAACACATTGCCAAGGCTACTACCCTCTCGGCCACGCTTCCCATTAGAAGCCTCTCTAATCCCGTTCTTCCATGTGTTCCCATTATAATTATGTCCCTGTCCGTCTCCATCGACGCGTTTACTATTGCCTTATATGGCTCGCCTTTCAGTGCCAGCGTGTCAACCTTTACACCCGCCTTCTCAGCCACTTCCCGTACTTTTGCAAGATTCCTCTCTACCGCGGCCACCCTATCCTCGCTCTTTGCCACCGATACAGCCAAAAAGTTCTTTACAAACGGACACCTCTTCGCCATCATAATAGCCTCTGCCTGTGCCGCTTCGCTGTATTTAGAGCCGTCAGTGGCAAGCATAATGTTCTCCCCCTTTATCTCGCTATCCTTTGGCACAACCAACACCTTACAAGGCGCGTAGGCTATTGTCTTTGCCGTCTGGCTTCCCAACATCAGCTTCTTCAGTCCGGTATTTCCCCTTCTTCCCATTATTATTATGTCGGCTTTTGTTTTCTTTGCCTCGTCTATTATGGTTTCATACGCCTGTGTTGACCTTCTTACCACTATGTCGCACTCGACATTTTGTTCCGCGGCGGCTGTCCTGATTATGTCGAAGTGTTCCGCGGCCTTCTTTTCGATCTCATCGACATACTTAAGGCCCTCTGTCTCGAATTCTGAATTATATTCCAGTACCCGTAATACGGTTAATACCGTCTTGCAAGCACGCGCGAAGTTTATCGCCTCTTTTATCGCGCCGCCGCTGTACTCGGAGCCGTCCGTTGCCAACAGTATCGATTCTAACTCTCCCATTAAATTCATTCTATATTTATCTTCGTTCACTTCAGTGTCCTCCAGATTTTAATATTCCTGAGGCTGCTAAAATCAAAACAGTAACCTCCAGCGCCGCAATCAAGGCATACACGTAGTCCTTTTTCCTTATCAGAATCGGTATTATAGCAAGGAAACACAATACTGTCACGCCGCCCAAAAACGCTACACCAAGGAAGTTCAAAAAATCCCCCTTATTCAGCATCGTAAGCCATGTCCATCCCGGGTGGATGTGTGTCGTCTCCAGGTATTCATGCACAGGCATACTCCATAACTTCGGCAAATCATCTACGGGCACAAAAGGGGGCAATATTCCTAACGCGTATATAGCAAACGATATAAGAAGCATTGCCATTCCTATTTTCATGCCATAACTCAACAATACCGCATATCTTAATTGCTCTTCGGTTGCTACAACTTTCTTTTCCATATATATATAGCTCCTTTTTTAAATTAGTTCCAGATGCCGAGCCCCTTTAACAACGCCCTTGAGCCCGCAAAAAACAGCATTATTATTACTATATATCGAACCGCCGCCGGTTTAGTCTTTGCCAGAATCCTTACCCCTACCATCGAGCCAAGCATTATGCCGATAATCGACGGCACTACCATCATTGGCAGCACAGCGCCGTTATTTACATATATCCACGCCGCCGACGTATCCGTTATTGACAAAAGAAACTTGCTCGACGACACGGCCACTTTTAACGGCGCGCCCATCAGAATATTTAACACAGGTACGTTTGCCCAGCCCGCTCCAAGGCCAAACATGCCGGCCATTACCCCTATTATTATAAATAATGCCAACCCCAGAGGCGTCCTGTGAACCTTCCAGTTTATGTCCTCACCCGTTGAAACCTCATGATACACCCCGGTTATTCTTAACGCGGTCGACAATGGATCTGCCACTGCCACATCAGGATATTCGGACTTCTTCGCCTTTATTATAATGCCAACAATCCCAAGTATCGTTATACCCAAGGCAGTTTGCACTACATTGGTCGGAAGCGCAAGGCCTATCATTGCCCCTACTATGGCGCAAGCCGACGCTATTAAACCCACAGGCAACGCCAATCTAAGATTGGCCATTCCCTTTTTTAGCAATCCCGGGCCTGCCGCCAACGCCCCTGCAAGCGCTACCAATAAACCCGCCCCTCTTACAAAATCCAAATGAAACGGGAAAAAACCGCCCACTATCGGCACAAACAACACCCCACCGCCAACACCGCCCAACACCGCAACCACTCCCAACACAAACGTCAACACGAACAGGCTCAACGGCCATACCCACCACGGCACAGTGCTGGCCTTTGCGACTACCTCCTTGACAGGCGCCTCCGCAAATGCCATAGAACATAGTGCTGCCACTATTATTGCCGCAACGACCACAACTGCAACCCTTTTAAGAGCTGGCATCTCAAATACCCTCCATCTTTCATCGATTTTATTGATATTATATTTCGTAAGCCTTCACCTCCATAGTTCTGCAGCAACTCCGGCAGCACAATGCTCACAATACTAATAAACAGAGCAACCTAATGTCAAGCACTATTTCTAACTGTGTCTAATTTTGTCCTCGACAATTGAGGTTTTTCCGCAATTCCCCGATGGCTTCCTAAATGTTGACAATTGCTCTCTTAACAAACCTCTTCTCGCAGGTCAAACTCGCTATTAGAGGCTAAGAACGAGCGCTGAACTCAGAGGGAGTTCATGGTGTGACAATGTTTATTTCACTCTCCGCTGCCTCATGGACACAGATTCCGTCACCAGAATTAAGGATTGTGTCCCCTGAACCCTCCCTGATCATAGGTTTCTACCTCAACCTCAACTATCACCACTTTCTCCAGCCAATAACTGTTCCTCTCGTTTTATACTTTTCTGCTTATAGTAAGCTAAGTAAGCTATTTTCCAACTTTCACCATATATTCTTAGATCAGATATTATCTGATCTAAAGAAGAATGGTTTAATTTGTCTGAGGAGCGAATAAAAACACAAGATAATACATTTACTTCTTCTGATGAAGAGAATAGCTGTTTTATCCATAAGAGATACTTGTTTTGTGTTTTTATTTGTTTCTTATATTCCTTCTTATCTTCTGTTGAAGCATCGTTCGGTAATTCATTTGTAAGTGGAAGTATAACAAGATACTCATTATCATTCAACGTAATATCAGAAAATTCTCTATAAAATGTATAAGGCTGAAGACATTCATTAACCGCTTGCTCGAATATCTTTTTCAATGAAGCCTCATCTACATCATTACGTTGATTCACGACAACCTTTTCCAAGCGACTATCTTCCTTTGAAAAACTACCTATTAGGACCGATGCCGGGTTTAGTTTATGTTTTTTCTCTAAAAAAACCAATGCCTGGTTGATTGGTTCAATAAAAGTATCAAAGTTACCAGCATCAGCTAACATCTTTCCTGAAAAACTTTGTATTTGAGATGTAAGAGTTAAAACAGTAAGTATTTCTTCAGAAACCCTTAAACAAGAACGAACCAAGCCAAATATTCGGTCAGGAGTAGCTTCTGTTTTTGATAAGTAATGATCGATATCATATTCATTCATTACTTGTTCTTCAGGAGCTTTACCAGCTTGACCTGTACGCAAGATCAATCTTAGACTAAGGGGTAATTTCTGTCTTATATATTTACATAGTTCTAAGCCTGCCGTGTCTACTTCCATTACAACATCAATCATAGCTACATCAAAAAATTCTCTATCGTATTCGCTCAGCATTTGCACTGCCTGTTTTGCTGAATAAGCATGCACTATATTTAGTGATTTATCACGGTATTTTCTTCGTTTTAAAGCAATTTTAGTTATCTCGTGAATGTCTTGTTCATCATCGACTACCAAAAGATTCCAGTTATCTTTTCCTCTCATAAAATATCCCCCATTTGGCGCTTAACAACTTCCTGCGGAAGTGTGATCGTGAACTTAGTCCCCCTATCAACCTCACTACTACATTCAATATTACCCCCAAGTATGTTAGTAACGATGTTATGAGAGATTGCTAAACCTAATCCTGTCCCACCATCTTTACGACCTGTCGTAAAAAATGGATCAAAAATGAACTGGAGAACCTCTGGTGGCATACCATTACCATAATCCTCTATTTCTATAATGTATGAGCTATTTTTAGGTTCAACACTAACTTTTACATCGCCTCCGTTATCGCGTCCTTTATAGGCATAACGTATGATATTCTGTAACATATTAATAATGACTTGCGATAAATGTGAAGCATACCCTTTCCAGTCATTATTTTCATTTTCTGCATGCAGAAGTACTTTAATTTGTTTTTTTCTTAAATCAGGGCTCATAGTTTCAATACAATCCTTAATAACCATAGCTATATCAAACTCATCATATTGGTCTGTTAATTGACCTGAAGATAACTGTTTAAAACTTTTTATTAGTTCTTGAGCACGCACAATATTTCTTTCTAAAAGAGAACAAGAATGTGTAAGATCCTTAACGATATCTTGCCGGTCTGCATCAGGGGCGCTTAGAAGCTCCTCTGCTAAAGTTTGTATCATCTTGTTAGATGTCATCGCTACTCCAAGCGGAGTATTCATCTCGTGAGCTACGCCTGTAACCATCGTAGCAATACCTTCTAATCTTTCGTAATACATTTGTTCTCTAAGAAGTTTTTCCTTTTCTACCTGATTTTGCAGCCGTAAAGATTCAGAGGCCATACACCAATTCTCAAGAAATATAGTGGCGTCTTGAATATATTCTTGTAAATACTTTTTAGTAAATCCATATTTTAATCTGAATACAAAGGCCCCTTTCCTATGGAACTTTTCAGAAATACCATGCTCTATCATTTCCAGCCGGCACGGAGTTTGAAACAACATTATTTTCCAATCCAATCCAGACCCTGGTTGCTGATAATCATAACATAGCTGATAACTTTTATAGTCTTTATGTACGTTTTTCAGTGTTTCATACATTTCACTTAATTCTATTCCCAAGTCTTTAACAATACGAGACTCCAACATCCTATTTTTATCGATATTGTAAAAAAATAAAGTTGCGGCCGAATGCTTAATGTCTAAGAACATCAGAGCCTCTTCCATTAAAAGCAATAAATCCATCTCAGTCTTTGCAGAGGGCAGACTTTGAACCAAAGATTTCATTTGATGTCCATAAGCCTTTAAAGTTAATAGGTCTTGAGAACTGTGTATACACGAGCGGATTAACGCAAAAAGCTTTTCTGGAGTAGCGTCTGTCTTAGATAAATAGTGATCAATATCATATTCATTCAGGACTTGTTCTTCAGGAGCTTTACCAGCTTGACCTGTACGTAAGATTATTCTTACACTATTAGGTAAGTGTGATCTTATATACTTACATAAATCTAAACCAGCTTCATCAGTTTCCATTACAACGTCTATGATAGCTACTTCAAAGAATACTTCATCACGTTCTTCTAGTATACTCTTCGCTTCTTTCGCTGAGTATGCGTGAATAACATTTAAACCTTTATTACGCCATTTTTTTCGTTTTAATGCGAGTGAAGTTATCTCATGCATATCTTGTTCATCATCTACCACTAATAAATTCCAAGCTTCTTTCATCATATGCATATACTCCAAAAGTTAACCCATAACTGACTAGTTAACCTGAAATGCAAAATATAGCGGCAATGCCGCTGCTGTTTTTGAGGTTTGAAAATAGTACAAAAGCCATTGTATCAAAAAAAAAAAATAAGTCAATACTCAAAAAAGCATTATTGCAATGAAAATTTCGTTTGGGATTAGGTGGATGTGTTTTTTCGGCAAGAGTGCGTAAGTGAAAAAATATTTGCCGGGCGTCATAATCAAGTTTTATGAATATGCTGATGGTCAATATATACTAAATCAACTCAATCAATACACGTCGTCGTGAGAGCCTTTTGTCTAGTTTCCCCCTCATGAATGCCTGTAAACCCGTATGTTTATAGAGGGTGGGTAAGGTCAAAATTAGACAAAACGATGACAGGGCGTACGGGTTGTGCTGATTTCAGTCCTCGAACACGTCTTTGATATTAACATGAAGCCCCTCAATGACTTTAGATGTAACCACTCCCTCAAACGCTGCAACTGTGAGCAGTTTATACTTAACAGCATCAAGGGTGAATATCTCAATCGTCTTTAGTTCAGGCATGACTATCCAGTACTCCGGCACACCGTATTTCTCATAAATAGACTTCTTAACTTCGGTATCATATTCATAACTACTTGAAGACACTACCTCACAGACCATATCCGGCACGCCTCGTATCCAGTCCTGCTCTATGGCCATGTTCTCTTTGCGGATAAACAGTATATCGGGCTGAAGACGGTTAATCCCTTCTTCCAAGATTACGTCAAGAGGCGATATATGGACTTTCCCTAGTCTATTTGTTTTGACGTGACGGCGTATAATATCAGTTAAATTTAGAACAAT
>JADFXO010000225.1:6031-6471 GCA_015233485.1 Nitrospirota bacterium | reverse complement strand
CCCTTCCAAAAGTATATTATCCGGAAGATGGGAGAAAAGAAGCTTCTTCCGGCCAACATAGCGTTCAACGAAAACCAGTTTAAAAAAACGGGCGTTTTTAAACCCCCGGACAAGATTGGGCGTGTAGCGGTTTTTTCCGGTTGCTCCGTCAAGCACATATACCCCGAACTTTCCCAATCGCTGACAAAGGTGTTGAACGCCCTCAAGTACGAGGTTATTTTTCCTCGTCCGGAAGCCTGCTGCGGGGCTCCATTCCGTTCCCTGGGAATGGAAGATCTGGCCAGGGAGTACGCCGAGAAAAACTACGATACTTTCAGCAAGCTAAACGTGGACGCCATCCTTTCTATCTGTCCCACGTGCGTGACATATCTAAAAATGCATTACCAGAAGCTCATTGGAAAGCCTATTGAAAAGGTCTACGAACTTTCCACTTTCCTGAA
>JADFXO010000225.1:0-5999 GCA_015233485.1 Nitrospirota bacterium | reverse complement strand
GGGCCGCCTACCACGACCCCTGCCACCAGGTTAACCTGCTGAAAGCCGTGAAGGAGCCAAGAGAGCTTTTGACTAAGGCGGGTGTCGAGCTGCTCGAACCAAAACACCAGATCTGTTGTGGGTTTGGCGGTACATTCAGCTTCTTTTTCCAGGAATTGTCCGGTAAGATTCTGGACAATTCCGTCCGGGAACTAAAAGACACCGGTTGTGAGGCCATCGTCACTTCCTGTCCCAACTGCATACTGCAGCTCAGCAAATCGATGACCGACAGACCCATCTACCACATCATCGAAATCCTCGAAGAGGCTTTATGCGAACCCGGTTCAATCGAGGAATGATACCGGCGGCATTAAGATGCTTTTAATCAAGTTGATTTTGTGACTTTCCACCTGTGATTTTGATATAATGTAATCAGATTGGACTATAGAAGTTCCTATGTCAGTGTTTTTTTGTTTAAATTACTATGTTTTAAATAAAAGAGAGCGCCGATAGCGAAGAAAGATAAGTGCCAACAGTATTAAAAGTCGGTCCATATCGTTTTTTCTTTTATTCTGGGGATAACGACGAACCAGTACATATTCACATTGAGCGTGATGATGATATTGCCAAGTTTTGGCTCGACCCTATAAGATTGCAAAGCAGTGGAGGATTCTGCAGGGTTGAAGTAAGCAATATCCATAAAATTATAAATGAGAACCATTTAAAATTGTTGGAGGCATGGAATGAGTATTTCGGCAGTTGAAATTAAAATCCCAAACGCCGAAAATGTAACTGTATCGGAAGACACGTTAAGCGTAGATTTAAGTGATGGAAGAACAATCTCTGTTCCATTGGAGTGGTTTCCTCGTCTGCTCAATGCCTCTGAAGCTGAACGAAATAACTGGATATTAATAAGTAGAGGACATGGTATCCACTGGGTAGACATTGACGAAGATATTAGTATTGAAGGATTATTATTAGGCAAACCATCGGGAGAGAGTCAGTCTTCTTTCAAGAAATGGTTACAGCAACACCAATCTGACTTGACTTCGAAGAGAATTTCAAAATAATAGTTGATAAATTAACTTGTAATCCATTTGAATCGGCGTAAAAAAATATCGATTAACTGGGGACTTGAAAGAATTCTGGTTGTGTTATATTAACTATGGCATCATGTTGTGGTCTAAAATCGTGGACGATGTCGTTTAACTCATCGATATAGGAACACATGATGACGTCTACTGAAGATATCTATACACTGAGTTTAAAATGTAGATAACAAGCCAGGCCGTGAGCCTGTCGTAAGTTGTGTCGCAAGTTTGTCGCAAGTTCAGCCCGTTTCTTTAATCCTGTAAACGAGTTTGTTGGTCGAACCTTCCGAAACCAATAACCCCATGTCCACCAGGGCCTTCAGGTCTCGCTGCAAAGACCGTCGGTTGACCTCAGGAAAGAGATGCCCGAAGTCCTGAATAGCCAGACTGCCGTACTCCATGATGTGTCTAAGTGCTTTGGTACGGCGCTCCGTAAGTCCGTACTCTTTGGTAAGCATATCCAGGCGGATAGCTTGCTCCCCACGTTCCCTGATCTCGGTAAGCTGAGTGGTCAGGCCCTCGACGAAGTACTCCAGCCAGCCGGTCATGTCCATGCCGCTTTCACGAACACTCTGTATGGCACAGTAAAAAGCGGGCCGATCCCGGTCGTAATACTCGCTAATCGTAAAAAGCCGCTTGAAGTCGTATCCGGTCCGATAGAAGCAAAGTGTGGAGAGCAGCCGGGATGCCCTGCCGTTGCCGTCCAGAAAAGGGTGGATATGAACGAACTGGAACTGTGATATGCCCGCCTTCAGCACGGGATGAACCTCATGTTCCCGGTTGAGCCAGTCCACCAACGCTGACATCATAATCTGGACATCATACGCCGGGGGTGGAGTATAGATAGTCTTGCCGGTAATGGAGTTGACCACGTAATTCTGGATTTTCCTGTACTCGCCCGGTGCCGCAGCCCCACCCCTTACACCTTCCACCAGCCGCTTGTGGATTTCCCTGATTAGCCCCTCGGTTATAGGGCCGCCATTTTCGAGGTATCCGGAGACGAACTCGAACGCATGCCGGTAGTTCAGCAGTTCACGCACGTCATCGGGATCTGCCTCGGGAACCGTCTTGCCCTCAAGCAATCGCCCGGCCTGCTCTAGGGTCAGGCGCGTTCCTTCGATATGCGTGGTATGGTGGGCTTCCAGTATAAAAGCCCGGCTGCCCATCTCACGAAACCAAGCCTCGGACAGGGCAGCAGCCTCCAGGAATCCCCGGGCCCGCTCAATGCGGGTCAGCCCAGTGGTAATCCGGTTTGTGATCGTGAATATGGGTTTGAAGATATTAATCATTCTGTGTCTCTGCTGTCAATCCTAATTGCGGTCTGTTCTTTTCCCAACCGGCACACTTTAAATTCCTCCAAGCGGTATTGAGACTGTCCCCTTTTTGCTTACGTGAAGGGGAAATATGTAGGGTCATAATGTTTTCTTCATAATCGAAACTAAGTTTTTCTCGAAGCTTGATAGTTGAAGGTCATCCAAAGACAAGTTCTTAATCGCTATCAAGCTTTCATCTAAACCATTATCAAGCATTAACTTATCTGCAATCTTCATTGAAATCTGATACGGCAGTCCATACTCTTCTAGTGCCATTACCGAAGATGGCATGAAAAGATTTTCAACTGTATTCGCAAAATAAGTATAATTGCCTGGCTTCATATTAAGTTTTTTGAAAACTGCTTCCTGAATGAGATTCAATGCCTTCAGTAAACGAGGGAAATGAAATCCTGCCCAGTTCCTTATAAAATCAAGTGTATTGTCAACAGCTTCATTAGGTTCTGTACCATTATCTATCTCAAGCTGAATTATCTTCTTTACATCATGGTTCTCAATCAGATTGAATATCTTGAAACAGAGTTGGTTAGCAGATACAACAATGCCTCTTTCAGGCTTGCTTTTGCCACCGAGGAATTCCCATATCAAGCTTGCTGCTACTTTTAATTCTTCATATTTAGGATATCTGCTCCAATTTAAATAAGAATTATAGGAATCAGGAGTATTTAACAGTTCATTGGCAAGAGCAATTTGACTGTCAGGTGAAATACCGACATTAGCTTTGATAATTTCTATTGGAAGTATGCTCTGCTTATATAGATCGAATACCTTCTCCTTTGATATGTCAGTAAGGTCATCCCAATCAATTTGTATTATCAACTCATTTGATGTATCGGTATCTTGTGTAAAGATGGGAAAATCTACGAAAGGAAGCTCTAACTGTGGTTCCTCATGCATTATGAAAACTCTGCCAATGAAATGTTTAAACATTCTACCGGAGCGTCCCTTTATGTTATTAAATGTAAAGTAATCCAGCTTTTTCGTTGCAATCATGTTGTCAAAGACGATTACATTTTTCGCACTCGTATTAACACCCTCTATGAGCGTTGACGTGCAAATCAAATAATTTATTATACCATCATTGAAATTCCTAACTAAAAACTGCGCGATTGACCGGGGCAGTTTCCCATGATGGATACCAATACCGCTTTTTAGTGCCTTAACAAGCAGCCATTCCTCATGATAATTATCAGAAATCCACTGGATTGCAGGTTGTAGAACATCGTTAGAAATAGAAATACCATTTTCAATCAAAAACAATGCTAACCCTCTTACACTTGCAGGTGATTTACAATATATTAAAGTTGAATCATCAATCTTCATGCAAACTTTAAGTGTCGCTTCTTTAGCGGTAGGTTTTGGATCAATATATGTTGTTTCTGCAACTACATTGTTGAAATCAGTCTCAATAAAATTGTATTCCAACTTTCCCGCACTGCTTGCATGAACTGACTCAATATTAGGACCAAGCAAATAGAACTGAGCACCTGTCTTATGTAGTTCGTAAAATATTTTGTTTAGCATAATAGCTCTATCAGAATCGATATTGGAATTTAACTTATAAAATTCATCAATAACAAAAAATTCTATTGGCTTAATGTCAGGATAAGAAAGTGCACGTTCCTGGGTCATTACAAATATATTTTTATCGGAGCGCAGTTGCTCGGTATGCGTTATTATTTTATAATTATTTCTAAATTTCAGAAGCCTCCTTCTCGTCTCGTCTATCAATGCAATAGTTGGCACAATAACAGCGATATTTGAGTATTTGCCTGTTGCAATGATTGCGTCTATTAGAAGGCTTTTTCCAAAGCTTGTCGGAGCACTTAATATAACATTTCTGCCCCCTATTAACTCCCGATAAACTTGTGCTTGAACTGAATGAAATACGATACCGTCTTCATCCATGTTGTAAGGTCTATGAAACTCATAGGCAAGCAAATCACTCGTAGATAATAATTCAGGCTCCACATACGGAAATAAGCCTATTTGTCTGGCAAGCGCGTACAATATCTTCTTGTTTTCTGGTGTCAACTCATCACTATGTTCAAGAGCACGAATAGTAAGCTCTCTTCCTTCATGTTCGAGAGACGGATTATTTACATAATAAGATATCGCCGCTAAAGTAGAAAAACTATTAATAAACCAGTCAGGATTTCTTAGCTTATTCCTTATCTCATCAATCTTCATATCGTTTGCATAGCTTTCAATTTTTTGTTTAGTTCGTCAACGAGAAGTTTTTTATTTCCCAAAGGAACAAGGAGTAAATGAATTCTGAGCGACTTAGGTAAATCTCTCTTTGTAAATTTATCGTAGAAGCATAATAATTCTTCCTCTATAGCTTTCTTGTATTCATCTGACATAGAAATATGGTTGGCAATGGCATTGCTGTTATAAGTCAGTAGTACTGGAATGCAAATTCTCGAAAAGACTTCATCCAATGAGGTATTGGGACTAAGGAGTTTTTTAAGATGCTCTGAGTGAGACCATTTGTCATCAAGTTTATTTGTAATAAGAGCAAACTCATTTCTTAAATAATCCCGCTTAGTATGTTCGACTAATTCCTTTGATACATCTGTAATAGCATCATTAATGTCTTCATAAAACTTAGCTTCACCAATCCATAACTCAATTTCGTTACCATTTACTACAACGTGAACAGCATCAAACCCCTTCACAGTATCATTCACTGCAGATTTGTAATAAATCTTACTTATTGCAGGTTCGGTATCAAACACCTGCCTCATAGCAACGTGTAATAGTAATTCTCCAAATTCTCCCCGTTTGCTATATTTTTCTGAATTGTAAACTACATTAGCAGCTCTTCTCATAAGAGCAGTAGCATTACTACCTCTGATCTTTTCGTATTCAGACCAATTAAGAGCAAATTCAAGCAACCATTCCATGAGGTGGGAAGCAAAAGACTCATGCCGCCAGACACCTTGCTCATATCCGGCACACAAACCCGTTAAGCCAGGTTCTAGTTTAATATCATGAACAATGATTTCTAAGAATGACTCAGGTTTATCATCCATTCATCATAGTCCAATATGTTCCTGATGGTATTTTTCGAACCACTTCTGTTTAATATAAGCATTGACCTGTGGTTCAGAGAGTTTCTTGTATAATTCAAGCTTGGTATTTACAAACTCCATCAGGAGAGAATCAATCACCTTATCGGATTTGAACTTCTTATCCTCCATAGTATTGTTCCCCTCCATGACATCTTTCAACTCCTGATTTTCCAGATGCTTCAGGTACATCTTCTGTACATCAACCTTGTCTTCTTCCGTGACATTGATACCATAGGTAGCATTGAGCGTCTTGATAATATTGGAAAGCAGGTCTCTTTCCCCTTCTTTTATTTGGGCTACGTCATTGCTTGCAGGTTTAACCTCCCCATCCGTCTTCTCTAAAGCAATTTTACCCTTGAAGGTCTGCTGTATCCTGAAGGAGTCCAGGTCTACGGCATCACGAATTTCATAAGGCATTTTGTTATCTCTTGGGGGAAGCTTCCTGCTTAAGCTCTTAGTAAACACATAGAGCTTTTCAAGGTCGATATCCGTAAAGGTAATCAATTGTGCCATGAAACCGTAAA
>JADFXO010000224.1 GCA_015233485.1 Nitrospirota bacterium | reverse complement strand
GATACTGAAGGACTTGGTTCATCAAGTTGGAGACCAAAACTATAGAGTACGCGATTCAATACTGATGACGCAAATAATGGTCTCAGTGCTTGCCGGTGTAATGACAATTGTTACTTCGTCTATGTACAGCTTGTAGGTAAGCGCAACGATAGTGCGAAATCTATAAAAAAGCCTTACGGTAGGGATTAAACCTAATTGTAAGTGACTGCCTTGCATGCCCGGCTACTGCTCACACAACCTGATGAACTCTTCCAGGGAAAGTTCGGCTGATGAGAGTATCGATTTCAAGGTTTTTCTTTTAATGATATAACCGGCATGCACTGGAACGTTTGTTCTCCTGCCATCCGAATCCCTGTAAAAAATGGCGTGGCTTGTTCCAGACTGTCTCTTGAAACTGAACCCTGCCTTTTTCAAAACCCTGACAACCTCATCGGAAGTAATCGCAGGAAACCTGGGACTCATACGGCAACTTTAACGGATGCTATTGTCAAGTCATCTTCGGGAATGAAATCACCCTCCTTGATGTAATCTAAAATAAAGGACTTTATTGAGGTTTTCATTTCCGCCACAGTCTCCTCATACGTCTCTCCCTGTACGTGACAGCCCGGTAACGATGGACATATGGCAAAATAGCCTCCTTCTTCACAGTGTTCGACTATTATGGTAAATCTATATTCTTTTGTTTCCGGCATATCTGTTCCTCAATAGATAAATTATAGCGCTCACCAAAAGTATTTTCCATAATACTCGGTAGAGAACTGTATTCCTGCTTGTGCTGGAATGACAGATTTGGAAATTTCTTTTGGTACTTGCTATAGTTATAATCAACAAACCATTTTTCCTGCATGATAATTGTTTATGTATATAATGACGGCATAAACTCACGCATACTATTTTACATCATCGTCATAGTTATGTAAATAAATATTAGGCGTTTACAAATGATTCTTAAATTGTCATGGGTGAGAAACGTATACTGGTTGTAAACCTTTTCAACGGGAGTTGGGAAATTATGGCGAATTTAAAAATCGCATCATTATCTGGCCATATTTCCTGAATCGTCTCTAACGATGCGTAACGAGTGAAAATTATAACTTTTAGGGGTAGCAGAATATTATATGACGCCTCAAGTAATAAAAAGCCTCGTGGCAAGAGCCTTTTAGAAAATATTCTACATTGATACTCCTCTTATATTGGGTTATTTCGATACATCCTCTACCTCAGAAAAGGTACTATAATTGTACAGGGAGAGCAGTTCGAGGGCAGATCCCATTACCCTAATATCAGCTAATCTCTTTTGCTTGTTGAGCAGTGCCAACAAATCCAGAAATGCATGAGGCGGATCTTTAATTTCCTTGTAGGCCTCATGTAAAGTTCCTATTCCTGTGAAAACGAACGTCGGGTCAGGAGAGATCATCTGCATTACAGCAAGGGATTGATTCTGAATTTTCATTTGTATATATACCAATTTCTGCAAATTATTTTTATCGTCGGTTGTCATCATTTCCACGCTGTGGAAATCCCAAATTGCAGTTTTTGCCGCCTCAGCAAAGACCAGGAGTTTTTCGTAATTGTCAATTCTCGCACTTGCCAGCAATGATAGCTCCTCATCAAAAACTCTAATTTTTTTATTAACTTGTTTTTTTATTGACAGTTGAATTTCATCACGAAGCTTGTTTTCTAAAGTTGCTAATAATAACTCGCTTTCTTTCTGAAGATTGCCCATTTGTAATTTGTATGAGTCTCTCTCTATCTCCCTCGCAGTTTTTTCACTCTCCCTCGCAGTTTTTTCACTCTCTCTTACTTGTCCGTCCTTCTTATTATTCATAAACTGAAAAACACCAATAAGCACAGTAACAATTGTCATTACACCGGCAAGCACTGAGACCATTATTTGCGTCATCAGTATTGAATCGCGTACTCTATCGTTTTGGTCTCCAACTTGATGAACCAAGTCCTTCACTATCTGCTCATGTGCCACTTTAGGATCGTATGAAGGCTCAGAAGCTTTTGTTGAGCCTTTTTTTGCAAGGCTTGTAGAAGAGAAACAAATAAGTAGTAAGAAGAGAAGTATTGCAGTTGAACACAATACCCTTTTCATGGCTTTTTCACCGCATTAATAAAATCAGATATTTTTTCTTTCCAGTACTTGAAATTTTGTCTGTCAAATGACGTCTTTTCAATATAATCGATCTTCGCAGTTGTCAGTTTTTTCAGTTCTTCAAGTTTTTTTTCATCTTCTGGTTGGAGGCTTCGGGCTGAGTAAAACAATATCGGGATATTTTTATATCCATCATTTTTAAGTAAAAAGCTCTCTGCAATTATCCATCCGGCAGCATGACCTAAGGACGTACCCGAATTATCAATACCAATATCCACCAAATCTTGGACTGAAAACAGCATGATATCAAGTATAATGCATAATACACGATTAGAATATTCTTCTAGAAGATCAGCGAGTTCAAATGCTGTTGATGACATGAATACTTCGAAATTGTAAATTTCTTTAATATATGCACGTGCATCAGATATAGTACCCTGCATATCCTCAACCCAGATAACTACATCTTTGGCTTTTTCTCCCATCTTAATCACCTCTCACTTTTTTTTCTAAGCAGAACCATTCTTTTTGGAAAGGAAAGTTGGAATGTATGAAGACACATTTCTTTTCCATCGACAGAAACTACTGGATGTGAAATATACTGACATCCTATCCCATAAATTAAACATATTCCTTTGACCAGATGAAGTCCCAATCCTCTTCCAATGCCTTTCTTTTTACTACTCTTATTTTTTGGAAATAATTCCTTTGCCCATGAACTTCTAAAACCCTCGGTGAACATGAATCGTTCTTCCTCTAAAGGTATACAAGGAGAAATATTCGAAATTGATAGCCTTTGCGAGTAAGTTCTCTTTTCTGTCTCAATAGTGATTTCATTGCCATCGAGTCCGTATTTTATCGCATTATCCGCGAGATTGTCAATTATGTGTTTCAACCGGTCTCTATGCATTTCTATTAAGAGTATTTCTTCATTCTGCTCTGGAAACTTCACGCTTATGCCTCTATTTATATAATCGGTTGTACGCGATATAAATGACTGCCTAATAACTCGAAGGAGGTTCACAGGACTTATTTGTTCATGGGATTTAATCTGCCTTCTGATGACCTCGAATATCGGATGTTTGTTTTTTCTGATGAGGTCAGAAAAACCCTCTGAATCAAAAAAACCTATAAGTTTTGTCGCTTCACGCACGTTATTAAGTAAATCCCACATATACATGTTAAGGGAAAAGTTTCGCTTATCCTTACTAACCATTTGTAGGACAATCTGATGGATTGCTTCACCTCGAGATGCAACAGATTTTATTTTTTGATTCAACTCATGAGAGATGATCAGGGATACCTTTCTTTCGAATTCTTGTTTTTCGTGCATGGCTTTGAGAATCATTGAGAATTGATGCGATACAAATGAGAAGATAGAATCCCAGGAATCAGAAAATTTTATTGGGTGCTTGAAGTAAAGAGAAACTATTGCATCAGGTGGTATATTTTCCTGATGGGGTACAGCAAAGAAAACAACACGTTCGATACCATTTGCTATAAGATCTTTTTTACTATCTTCAATACCCCATTGAAGGCTTTTATCATTAACACTTTTGTCAACGAAAGGCCTTTTCTCTTTAAGTACCATGCCAGCCGCAGAGTTACCTATATTAAGTTTCATATCATTTGGACTGCTCTTGATAAATTCTCTATTGTAGCTTCCAACCGCGACAATCTGGTCGGGGTTATATTTTACTCTTAACCAGAGCGTTGCACCATGAGAGAGAAATATGTGAGTTAGATGTTTACAATATATTTCATACTTCCCATCATTGCTGGTCTGATCGTCAAGCATGATTTTGTTCATCTCGCTCAATTTATGCCATACGTGTTTCTGGTAAAGATGAGGCCCAACAAGTGAGCCAACTCTATTGAGAAAATGTAGATTTCTATTACTGAACTGATAGGGTGAAAATCCACCCACTTCAAATATTCCGAATAACTGCCCGAATATAATTATGGGAACGGCAATCCCAGATCTAGCGGATTTTAAGCCCTGTGGCGGTATTATTAAAGGCTCACCAGGGGGATCGGTTATTGTGTTATCTTTTGGATCGAATGCCCAACAAAAATGAGGGTTGTGATCCTCGACTGCTCTATAACAAATAGACTGTCTTTTCTTATCTTCGGATAGGCCTTGCATGAATTTTTCCATGACTTCATGCCACCGTTTGGCAACGTTAGACTCAGCGTCATAATAGAGAGAGAGGGCGTACAATTGTTCCATATCGTGTCGGTAGAGATATAGCGATGAAGTATTTGCAGTGAGAAGTTTGGCGATCTCAGATGTAATATATTTGTTCATCCTATTTAGTTTGTCCTGATCTTTTTTAGTGATAGAAACAAGTCCGAAATCACTTTCAAGGCTTGCAACCATCTTAATCACCATTTCGTCTGTGAATCCATTCTTGTGGGACATCAAGTGACTCTTAATGGCACGATAAGTATTATCGAAACGAATCCTACCTTCTTCGGTAGCATTGGGGTAATTGGCGATCACGCACAATTTGGAAGACATTTCGATAGCTTCGCGTAATGTGAGCCTGGTTGAGACTGCTGCAGATGATTCAGAGTTAACGATAACCTCAATATATTTCCCTTTAAACGATTTCAGTTGGAAAGTAAAGTTCTCTTTCCTTGTTCGAATCACTTCGTCTGAAATAAATCCATCAGGACATGTATTAGCAATAATATCAAGTACCGATTGTGGATGGTATCGTACAATCAAAGCAATCAAGATGAGATTGGTGATATCCTCTCTGCTTGGGTATATACTTTCAGCGATATCCGCATCTAAGACAGTTGAGAAAATTGATCTAATGACTTTTAGTCTTTGAGTAAGTACTAACTCAGGGATTGGGAACCTCTTGCTACATAATCTCTTAATTAGCTCAGTATCAATTCCTTTGTCAGGCTCATTGAAAAGACTTGTGATATCTTTTGCAATAGCATCGAATATTTCTGAATCCAATTCATTATCGCAGTCCTCTGAAGGTTGTTTCATAACCGGACCTGCGACAATTGCAAGGTTCTTATCCCACGGTTTCCATTCTGCGTATGTCCATACTAATTTGTCGGAAATAACATAAGGTAGAATATTTAAATCGACAGGTTGCTTATGGTCACCATTCCAAGTGAAGAAAGTTGAAAAAAAGAAAAATTGCTCAATTATTTTCCAATTGGCTTTCTCTCTGAGGAGTTCCAAAAAAGGATTGGGAACGCTGCGATACGTTAACCAAGGAGAGTTCACCTTGTTTCGAAAATAGCAAGCCACTGACTTCAATATGTTGTCGTCTGGTTTTTTGCCCGAAGCTGCCTCAGATGCAATCAGAGATTTAAATTTGGCCGTTTCGAAGCGATTTTTGCATGAAGATATACATTGTTCTAATTTGTCAAGCTCTTTTGCATTATTATGTAAATAATCTCTCAGATTATTTATCGTTGTCGCGCCCTTGTCAAGGTCATATATCCTAATTGGCAGATGAAAATAGGTCGAAAGGGTCTGTTGTATTACTTGGATAAGCCAACGATAGTTAGATTCCTCTTCAAATATCTTTTCAGATAATTTCATCTGGCCCTTTAATCTTCAGGTAAAATTTGCACGACTATTAACCGGAATTATGCAACAACTGCTGTTTAAAGCCGTTTTCACCTTTTCAAGACCATCAAATATCGTATTCACGACATATTTAGTGTTCATTGTTAGGTTCATGTCCCATTTTTTAGTATTACAATTACACTCCGAACCACTGAACTTGAAGCATTTCCATCATTTTAAACATGATACTCCATCATGAGATTATTTGTCAATTCATCTTTCGACATTATTATCAACTGCAGAGTACAGCCCGGTAATTATGGGCCAGATGAAAAGTAAACGCCACAGACACCTACCCTAAGACAACCCTGATGGGAAAGTTATGACCTCGTAATGAGGACCTAAAGGGGACAGATTTATTTCTTATCATGTGGAAAACCCCTGTCTTTCATAAAATCAGGTGAAACTTGTGCCATTTAGCTGCTTTCCACAAAGTCGTAAACTGGAACTTCGAGTTTCTTAACGGGCTTAAACTCGTCTTTGGAGAACTTCACCAGTTCTTCAGTTACGCCCGGGGAGTAAGTTTTCTCTCCGCATCGATGGCAAACATCGGCCGGCACGTTCTCTACGGAGAAATACCTGTTTTCGTCTTAATAGCTGAAAGTCACTAACGTTTGTTTTGTTTCACCGCCGCAAAAAACGCATTTCATCCCATTCTTCTCCTGAATCCTGATTCTATCCATTCGGTCTAATCAGGTTCGTAGACCGTGATAATGACTACAACCGGTTAGACGGAAACATGGACGTAAAGATTTCTTCCGGCTTTAGTCTTACCATAAACGAGACAACTCGGGCAATACTTATCGTCGGGGTAGCG
>JADFXO010000223.1 GCA_015233485.1 Nitrospirota bacterium | reverse complement strand
AGTCCGTCATTACTACAGAACTATGCAATCAGTGTACGCCTGGTGGTGTTCCCCCGCCTTTTCCCCCTTTTATCAGCATGACAAGGGGAAGGGTTGACAGGAGAATGACGAAAATTATGAAGGACGTGTCGTTAAAGGCGAGCATAGAGGCCTGCTTCAGCGTGTTGCCATAAATAAGACTGTCGGCGGCGAATTTCGAGGCATCTGTGCTGAACCCGTCGTAACCAAACACCCTTGCGGCCGCCGCTGCGGCCATCTGGTAGTTCCTGTCAAATGGACTAAGGTGTTCTGTAAGCTGGAACTGGTGTACCTGTGCATGGCGTGAAATCATGGTCGTAACGAAGGCCACCCCGATGCTGGCGCCAATGTTTCTGAGGAGGTTGTAAATAGCTGTGGCATTGCCCATCTCCTCCCTTCTTATCCCTGACATTGTCAAAGTCGTAAGCGGCACGAAGAGCAGCCCCGTGCCAATGCCTAAAAATACGCGTGGAAGAAAGATGTTTATGTAATCCACATACAGGTTAAACTGGGACAGCCGGAATGTAGAATAAGCGGCTATCACGGTGCCTATGGCTATGAGCCATTTCGGGTTTACCTTAGTCATAAGAATACCCACGACGGGCATCGTTATCAATGTGGCAATACCGCCAAGGCCGAGCACCTGCCCTGCCAGAGTGGCAGTGTAGCCAAGTTGTGTCTGCAGGAGTATAGGCAGAAGCACTATGCTTCCGAACAGATTGAAAAAGACAAAGAAGGCAATCACGCTGCCGGTAGTAAAAGACCTGTTTTTAAACGTGGAAAGATGCACTATCGGGTCTTTGGCAAACCACTCCACTATAATAAACGCCAGCAATGAACATCCCGATATAAGGGAAAGCCAGAATATAAATCCAGAGTCGAACCAGTCCTCGTGCTGTCCCTTATCAAGAACTATCTGCAGTGTGGCAAGCCCCAGGGTGAGCAGGGCCAAGCCCATGTAATCGATCTTCATCTTTTGTTTCTTCATGTAACTGGGGTCAGAGATGAATATCATGCACATTAGCACCGATATGATTCCAATGGGTATGTTTATATAGAAAATCCACTGCCAGCTCCAGTTGTCCGTTATCCACCCGCCCATGAGCGGCCCGATGATAGGCCCAAACAGGATGCCCACGCCAAACAGGGCCATAGCCGTGCCGCGCTGTTTGAGCGGGAATGCCTCCAGAAGTATAGCTTGCGAAAGCGGCTGAAGCGCCCCGCCCCCTATTCCCTGTATGATTCTAAAAAATATCAAACTTTGGAGGCTCCATGCACAGCCGCACAGGAATGAACTCACAGTAAAAATAACTATGGAAAGAATCAGATAGCACTTCCTGCCGAACATCTTGCTGAGCCATCCTGTAAGAGGTATGATTATGGCGTTGGACACGAGATAAGCCGTAACTGTCCATGTGGCCTCGTCTATACTGGCGGACAGGGACCCCCTGATGTGGTCTAACGACACGTTTACAACGGACGTGTCAATTATCTCTATGAGCGTGGGAAGCATTACGCTCACGGCAACTATCCACTTGTTTGCAGCAGCGGCGGTGCTCGTCTCACCAGTGTTCATACAGCCTGATTATATCCCCGGCATAACATTTTTGTCGACACCCGTTTATTTCTAACGGCATTTTTGGGTATATGGTTTTAATTTTATGCGGATAAATTATAATATATAGGCAGAGTGGATTCCATAAGCGTAATAGGAGCCGGCAGTTGGGGAACCGTCCTGGCAAACATGCTGGCATTAAAAGGCAATAATGAGGTTCGTCTGTGGGCATATGAAAAAGACACCGTTGACTCCATTATAAAGCTGCGGGAGAACAAGCCGTTTATGCCCGGGCTAAAACTGTCCGAGCGGCTCATACCTACAAATAATCTATCAGAGGCAGTGGGGGCGGCCTCGTGCATCATACTTGTCGTGCCGACACAATTTATCAGGGGTATCTTAACAAAGGCCGTATCAGCCTCTGCTTCTCCCATTGACCCTGAGACCGTTATCGTTACCGCGGCAAAGGGAATAGAGCGTGGCACTCTGAAAACGGCATCGGCAATAATACGAGAATTCATCGGCAATGAAATAGCAGTGCTCTCAGGGCCGAGTTTTGCCGATGAGGTGGCAAAAGGAAAACCCACCGCCGTAACCCTCGGCATAGCAAACCACTCCAAACATGGACATCCGCTTCAGGAGATGTTCTACACTGAATACTTCAGGGTCTATACCCACGAGGACATAATCGGAGTAGAGCTTGGCGGGGCGCTGAAAAACGTAATCGCCATAGCCTCAGGCATATGCGACGGCCTTGGGCTTGGCCTCAATGCCCGCGCGGCATTGATAACACGGGGGCTTTCTGAGATAATCAGGCTTGGCGTGAGCCTTGGGGCAAAAGACAACACATTTTCGGGCCTCAGCGGCCTTGGCGACCTCGTCCTGACATGTACTGGAAATCTATCAAGAAACTACACAGTAGGCCTGCGTCTGGGCAAGGGAGAGACGCCCGCCGAAATCCTCTCCGACATGAAGGCGGTAGCCGAAGGCGTTGAGACCTCCGCGTCGGCCTTTGAGCTTGCCAACCGCGCAGGCGTGGAGATGCCGATTGTCGAGCAGGTTTATAGAGTAATTCATGAGTCGAAAAACCCTGCCGAGGCCGTCCGGCAACTCATGTCACGGGAGCTGAAGGGGGAATTCAGGCATGGATAAAGAGGCCATTAAGACACTGCTCGTCTCCCTGCAAAACGGTCAAATCAGTGTGGATGATGCCTTAAATAAACTAAAACATCTCCCATATGAGGATATTGAATTCGCAAAGATCGACCACCACAGACAACTCAGAGGCGGCATAGCGGAGGTTATATTCGGCGAGGGAAAGAAAACCGGAGACGCCATAGAGATAGCCCGCCGGATTTATGATATGAGCGGCAGGGTGCTGATAACAAGGGCGTCAAAAGAAATATACGACGGCCTTCAAATTGACGGCGCAAGGTACTATCCCACGTCGAGGATGATCGAGGCAGGGGAGGTGCGAAAGAAACTGGGGCGTATTGTTGTCGTCAGCGCGGGGACGGCGGATATACCAGCCTCTGAGGAGGCCTCCGTAACGGCCTCTTTTTTGGGGAGCATCGTAGAGACGCTCTACGATGTCGGGGTTGCCGGCCTTCACAGGCTGTTAAGTAACGTCGGAGTTTTCGAAGGAGCCAACGTGGTAATCGTAGCGGCAGGGATGGAAGGCGCTCTGCCCTCTGTAGTCGGAGCGCTCATAGACAAACCGGTCATAGCCGTGCCTACTTCCGTTGGATACGGCACGAGTTTAGGCGGCCTGACGCCCTTGTTTGCCATGCTTAACTCCTGCGTGCCCGGAATCGCGGTTATGAATATAGATAATGGTTTTGGGGCGGGTTGCCTTGCCCATAAAATAAATACCCTGGCAGGGCATGATTGAGTACCAGACCGGCCGATAAATCATCAAAGAAACGCCTTACAATCGAAACAACCGCCGCCTTCCTGCTGAAAAGGGGTCTGATAACGCGTGAGCGTTTCTCGGACATCAAGGCAAGGGGCGAGCAACAGATGATTAGACTCCAACTGCTTAACGAGGCGGGCAGCGCTAAGCGCTCCTCACAAGTCATCGGCGTCGTCACGCCGGCTGAGGCAATCGCCGCCTTAGAACTTGAGATACCGGGCGCAAACGGCAAACTCCTCAATGAGGACGCCATAACCGAGGTAATCGCCGCAGAGACGGGCATCCCATACATGAAGCTCGACCCCATCAAACTCGAACTCGATGTGGTAACAGGCCACGTTCCACGCCCATTCGCCTTAAGGCACATGATAGTGCCGGTTGAAAATACTGACGGGGTAATCACGTTGGCGGTGATAGACCCATATGATATGGAGGCCGTAGAAAGCCTCAAACACGCGAAAAATCTGAAAACGCGCCTCGTGTTAAGCTCAAAGTCTGATGTGCTGAAAATCGTAAGGGAATTTTTCGGCTTTCACTCTTCGATAGCGGCCGCTCAGGCCGAGATGCAGCCGGGCGTTGACCTTGGAAATCTTGAGCAGTTTGTCAAACTCAGAGGACAGGGGGAGATAGAGGCCACTGACTCACACATAGTCAGGGCGGTGTCGTATCTCTTTCAGTACGCCTTTGACCAGCGGGCAAGCGATATACACATCGAACCAAAACGTGAAAAAGCCATCGTAAGGCTGCGTATTGACGGCATTCTTCATACCGTACACTCGACCCCAAAGGCTGTACATGCCCCTATCGCCTCAAGAATAAAAATGCTTTCACGAATGGATATAACCGAAAAACGCCGCCCGCAAGACGGCAGAATAAAGACTACTCACAACGGCAAGGAACTTGAGCTGCGCGTCTCAACCTTGCCGACGGCCTTTGGTGAGAAGATCGTCATAAGGATATTCGACCCCGATATGCTCATGCAAGACATTGAAAAACTGGGGTTTTATCCCCGTGAGTATCAGCTTTATGACTCATTTATCAGAAGACCAAACGGCATAATATTAGTCACTGGCCCAACGGGAAGCGGCAAGACAACCACCCTGTACTCTACCCTCAGAGTGCTGTCCAGCCCGGAGGTAAACATCGTAACGCTTGAAGAGCCTATCGAAATGGTCATTGAGGAGTTTAATCAGGTCAGCGTACAGCACTCAATCGGCGTCACATTTGCCAACATGCTTCGCACAATCCTGCGCCAGGACCCGGACATCATCATGGTTGGTGAAATAAGAGACAAGGAAACCGCCGAAAACGCCATTCAATCCGCCCTTACGGGGCACCTCGTCCTCTCTACCCTGCACACGAACGACTCCCCGTCCTCTATTACGCGGCTTTTGGACCTCGGCATCCCGTCGTTTCTCATATCTTCGACACTCATAGGCATAATTGCCCAACGGCTCGTCAGAAAGATATGTGTCCACTGTAAGCGGGAGCGCACGTTGACGGAAGACGAAACCGGATACCTGAAATTAGATAAAAACACCACGCACACAATCAACTATGGTGAGGGATGTATTGAATGCCGCGGCACAGGCTACCGTGGCAGAACGGCTATTTTTGAGGTGATGGAGTTTACGGAGCGGGTGAGAAGGGCGCTTACGGACAAGGCCGACCTCAACGCCTTATACGCAGCGGCAGCAGCCGATGGGATGACAACCCTGCGCCAGGCTGCGATTCGCAAAATGCTCGAAGGCACCACCACATATGAAGAAGTCATATTTATGACATAACATAATAGCCTTCGGCTGGAGTTCTGGAAGCCGCCAACGAGCGGCAGCCCAAATTAAATAAATAAAACATGTGCGAGAATACGGGGTGAAGGGGAGTTACTCCCCTTCGTCTTTAATCCTTAGGCTATTATGAAATAGTCTTATTATATGGCATTTACCCTGCTTGGCGTAGCCTGTCAATCACCCTCATACAGTTTAAAATCAATCTTGAATTCCCCCTCCACTATGAATGCTTCAAGCAGTTCCGTTGGAGTTTTTCGCGCCCTTACCCATCCTGCAACTTTCTTTTTGACTTCCGGTTTCATTTCTGCACCTAATATTACCCCTGTCAGGAGTTTAAGAGGAAATTGTTTTTCGCCAGGCCCTTTTGTGAAATCTATAGTTCTACGCTCTGCCTCATAACACCAATCATAGGCTTTCGTCAAAAGAAATGCGTCAGATAGTTCCTTGGCTGGCGCAGTTATTTCAACTTCAGGATAAGATTCTTTGTATTTAACTGGTGCTGGACATAAATAGGGAAATTGATTACATATCTGGAGTGTAAATTCAAACCTAAGACATATACCCTTATGACCGGCAGCATAATGGGACCACATCAAGATGTTGTTGTTATTGGCTGATAGAGATAGAATGCCATAATTATTAATCCAGCCTTGAAGGCCCTTTTTCATTTGACTTACCATCTCATTACGATCTTGTTTTAATATTGCTTCTGCCCGCTCATTAAGCTCATCGCTTTTCATTTCAGGCTCGAATTCTTTTGCTTTTTCGATGAAGTAAGCCGAGAGTTCCTCTTTTGAATAATCCTTCGAAAAGTGAACCCTACAGTCAAACGGGTCATTAAATGTTGCCGGGCTTGCAAAGTACAATATTGATTCAGTGATGATTTTCTTCGTCCAATCATGATGTTCACCATCTAAATGACGATACCGGTATAAAGTTAGCTTTTCTTCACTCATATTAGTATCCACCGTTGTTATATTGGACAAGGGGGAGGTTGGAACGCCGTTGGCAATGATTCTAAATCATAAGGTTTTTGCATCTCATTTATTGCGTCAAGAAGGTTTTCTCTTGCCTCTTATATTGTTTTTCCCTGAGTTATTGCCCCCGGCACATCATCTGTCCACGCTACCCACCAATCACCATCTTTAACAAATACTGCTTTTATTTTCATATCTCGTCCCTCTACTCGTATTTATAAGAGAATATATGGGATGGTATAAAGGCACCACCACAACTATAGTAATAATAA
>JADFXO010000222.1 GCA_015233485.1 Nitrospirota bacterium | reverse complement strand
AACATCGGCACACTTGCCGTAAATGGCACGGTAAACGATATTGCGGTAAGCGGGGCGGTACCGCTTTATCTGACGGCCGGGTTTATAATCGAGGAGGGATTTCCCGTCTCAGAGCTGCTGCTGATAGTGGAATCAATGGCAAGGGCCGCAGAGGAGGCAGGCGTAAGGGTCGTAACCGGAGATACCAAGGTGGTGAACAAGGGAAAAGGCGACGGGGTGTTTATAAACACTGCCGGGGTAGGCGTCTTAGAAGAGGGCGTAAACATCTCACCATTATTAATCAAGGAGGGAGAAATCGTTTTGCTAAACGGTGAAATAGGCGCCCACGGCACATGTATAATGGCCGCGCGTAACGGCCTGACATTTGCGACTCCTCTGTTAAGCGACTGCCGTCCATTAAACGGATTGGTGCAGTTGATGATAAAAAGCGCTGACGTTCATTTCATGCGGGACTGCACACGGGGCGGGATTGCGGCAACGCTGAAAGAAGCGGCAACGGCGTCAGGAAAGAGTATAAAAATTAAAGAGTCTTCAATTCCCGCAGCCCCTCAGGTCAGAGGCGCATGTGAGCTATTAGGTTTAGACCCAATGTATATAGCCAACGAGGGAATATTAGCGGCAGTCGTGGATAAATCCGGCGCGGAGGCGTTAATCACCAGAATGAAGAGCCACCCATATGGACTAAATTCAGCCGTCATAGGAGAGGTTGTCTCAGGCCCTCCGGGATTGGTTACGATTGAGACAAACATTGGCGGAACGCGCTTAATGGATATGCCATTATACGAGCAGTTGCCGAGGATTTGTTGATGAGCAATCCCAAATTTCAAGACCACAGTAATCATCAACGAGGATAGTTTCAGGCCGTATTATGATTGCTCCATTGTTTTATGTATATATTCCAGAATGTCATTATCAAAGCAATATCAGATTTATAGTCATTTATTTCATCTCTCGTATAACGATAGATAAGTACCTCAGGATGTTTTATTTCCCCTTCATATACATAACCCTTTTTAAGTTGCCCTAAAATCGAGTCAACTTCCTCACTGTTCGCGTATTCCTTCTTGTCATTAATTAATTCACGATATTTTGAAAGTTTATTGTTGCAGTAAACTAAGAGGTAGGAAAAATGAGACAGGTAAAGATCCATCTTGTCTTCTTTGTATTCACCAATTATTGCTTTTTTAAAATTAGCATATACATCATTATTTATTAGTCCTTCTATGCTATGCTTAATCCTCTTAGGATCACTCAGCTCATTGAAAGCATTGTCTCTGTAAGCTTCATGAAAGAGATTAACAGCGTGTAATCTAAACAGATATTTCTCCGATTTTAATACATCCTTGTTAAGACTTTTTGCCCTAGGCTCATCAACAAGATATGACGTTACCATCTTTCTGTTCGTTTCTATATCTAAAACAAAACCAAACACATAAGCATATATATCTGATAGTACCTCTCCTAATAATTCTTCATATTTAAGCCATGAAATATGTGATTCACTAAAACGCGATAAAAAAACTTTTACATCATCGTCATCTTGGTCAAAAAATTCCTTAGAGGCATATGTAACTATATGACCTATCTCATGAAACAGTCCCCACCATTTAGTTGGTTTAAACAGACAATTCATAGGGATATTTAAGAGCACTAGGTCAGCCTTATATGTTTTTGCATCACCTGCGTTAACAATTCCTTTCCAAAAAGAATCAAAATCTGCCAGCATCTTACATGGAAGCAACTCAATAGCTTGCAACACTCTCTGGATTCCACCTTTGAATGGTGAAAATCTATATTCAGTATCGGTTATTGCTGTAAACGTTGATGATGCCCTCTGTTGAGCTCCAAAAATGATCCTATCGACTAAAGAGCTAATAAGTTTTGTAGGTTTCGTTTCTATCATTGCGTTATCTTTAACAAACCGAACAAATGGTAACATATCTATAAATGCATCTCTGGCGATGCTGTTTTGTATTATACCGTTAAACGTATAAATGGTATTTATCAACAGCTTGGCAACCTCTTCCTTATGTAGTTTTAAAATGCTATCAATCTCATCAGCGCTAAGAGTAATTATTTCCACTGATTTATTCATAGGTTGCATAGTTTTCGAATCAGTTCCGCATGAGGAATTACATTCTATACAATTTTGATTAATCACAATTGCCGTTGAATATATTTTCCCCTCATTATTTCTACGAAATGTATATACATTGCCAATAAATTTTCCCCAAGTACCTTTCATTACATCAAACCGGATATCCTCAGAGCCTAACAAGTAACTGGCTTTTCCAAAATAATCCTCACCTTTCTTTCCAAGCTCATCAAGATATTCTGGATAACAAGTTATATTAAAACTGGGATAAAACTTCTCCTGAATTTCCTCTGTAAATGCGTCATATAGGGGTTGTAAAGAGGATTCATCAGATATGCCTTTAACAAGAGAAAAGTCTATACTTAAGAAAGAAAGAGTTTTATGCAACAAATATTGATAAGGGGCATCCTCTCTGACTTTGCGAGAGTTACACATATTTAGAAGAAACTTATACACATCGCCTATAGTATCGCTATGAACTAACAGAACTATCTCATTCCATCCTATGCCGCCTAACACGCTTAGATCATCCCTAATAAAACATTTGCTTATCAATTCTTGTTCAACAGAAATACCGCGTTCATTAATCAGACCTGGTTCTATCTTAATGAAGGTTAGTCCAAGTACCTTTTTCTTAAGTTTTTCTTCTAGTGTATGATAACTACCATTATCATTAGTTATAGGAAAATTCCAAGGAAAACATAACACAGTATTACTTTTAAGAATATATGGAATAGTCCCTATTCTGCTTAGAAAATATTGATAGTACGGTGTACTGCATACTATAAATAGATCGTATTGTCCAAAGGCCTTATATATACCGTAAGGGAAAGCGTGTCCTTTTTCCTTTTTATATTCTTCAAAGTGTCCTGTATAGAACTTCGCTACATCTTCCTCTTTCCCTGGCAGTACCTGTAACATAATAATTTTAACGACATCATCACCTATATATGGTTTGTTATTCATATCCATTAAAGTTTCCATTAAAGTTTAAACAAATCCCCGCTCTTCCATTTATCCCTATAGTATCTACTCCAGTCTGTAAAAGATCCTACAGCTCCATTCTTATCCCCGCATAATTTCTCTAAATATGTTAATAATATCTGATTAAGAAACCCATTGATATCAAAGCACGAGGTACGCTTAATCATTTCAAGCTCTTTATATAGATAAGCTGTTTCAGCCTTTTTACGTTGCGCTGGATTTACTATTTGATAAGTCGGTATATTTTTTGTTTTTGCCATATCCAATATAGGTGGTACCAATTCCTCATTATAAGGGTCGCTAATGTTTGACGTATTGTATGATCCGACAAAACCCAAAACTAATATTATGGCAGTATCAGGATCTGTTAGATCAGCGATCGCTCCGTCTATTAGATTCTGAAAATGACTTCTTTGAAAACCGTTTATGTCGATAAAGTGTCTCATATATTTACAGTTATCTCTACTTTGCGGTACTCTGAGTCGATATTTGGTATATTCAGGTCCCATATGGTCGTGGTAGGAGGTTATACCATATGAATTACATGGGTCTTCTTCTGGGAAACCAACCACGAATCTTGGTAATCGAAAGATATGAAGTTCATTTAGGGGATCTTCAAAAAAAGCAGCATGAGAAAGAGACCCGTGTATTTTCCACAAGCGCAACTTATTACTAGTTGCCGTCTTATCACTATAGAACCCCTCATGGTCATAGTCAGTGCTACCATTTACCGGATTCAAGACATAACCGACCCCTACCGGGTCTCTGGATAACATTGAGTTAAAATGCTGGTCGTAATTCGTTGTAATTATAGCATTTACAAGTCCTTCTTCTAACATCCGCCACAACGCATAATAGGGTCCTGCAGGAACCTCGTTATCAGTTGTATATCTATACCTCTCATACTGAATCCAACAAGCCCTATCTTGCTCTCTCTGGTCAGCAACTCCAAGGGTACCTATTAAGTTTCTGTCAGTTAATATCTTTTCTCTACTATAAATCCCGGATATAGGAGCAATACCATCCCCCACTATCAGTTTCACCTTCGCGGGCCTAGCACCTCTTTTTACATCTACCAGATGCGTTGCAATTTCATCAACTAATACCAATGTACTATCCCCTAGGAGGAATAGGTCTACTAGCGTACTCATGCATTCTTTTCTCTGCCTCTACGCTATGTTTATACGATGCAACCATATCACCTCTGAAATAGATGTCAAAAAGGGACTGTTCGTGCGTAGTGCTACCACCCTCAATTTCCTCACCCCATTCGAACACCCTTGTCTTATAATAAATCGCCTCAAAAACATCGTTTACTCCTTCTTCCATCCTAATCTCCTCTTAGTCATAGCTCTAGTAGCATTATGCTCATCTTTAGCTGCGTTTGTCAAGGACTTTTTTTGAAAGATTCATCTTACCAACTGGCTGTACTAGTTTTTAAACGCTCAGAAACAAGCGGCGACTAGGTAGCCCTCGGATGAGCCCTTAAGCGTCGTCACATACAGTCAGTGAGGCACTCATAGTGTTACGAAAAGTGGCACCAATATAATAAAATATATAAATATAACCCAAAAATCATATCTCTTGTAAAGATACTCAGCCTTTTTACCTCTCATATCGGTATCCCCCATCGTTTATAGCAGATTTGATTATAACAAATTCTTCATGATTTCCTACACCCTGCGGCCTATCGCCGCCATCTCCGGCTCGAACGACTCTAGCTCCAGCAGGGCACCTCCAGTGTTTTCTATGGCGAATTGCCAGTATCTGCCCTTTGCCCCTTTGCCTAATTTTATACGACGGGGGGCCGTGCGGCCAGACATTGCTGACTCTGTGAACTCCGACAGATAGACGTGTTCTTCGCCGTCGTCCGTTATAGTCTTGAATACAAACGGCGACGGGGTTCTCACTACCGTGTGAACCTCCGGTACACGTTTTATTGAGGATTCGTCCTTGCCCTTAGCATTTTTCAACTCTGTCTTCGATGTCTTTATTGAGCAGCTTATCGGTACGCCGTCGTCTGTGTCCGCCCCAAGTATGTATATCCCGCCGTCTCCTCCGGCAAAGTAATCCTCACCCCATTGGCAAAAACCGTTAAAATCATACGCAGTGTACTCAGTCAGCGCCCCCGTGTTTATGTTTAATACTATGACGCGGCTATCGGCGCTCTGCACGAAACTCATCACGGTCTCAACGCCAAGGGACCCAATGGCAAACAGCGGTATCGCAATTGCCGCGTTACCCTTATACTGGCCATGTCCCGACGTTGACACAATAACAGCCGGAGTTGCCGCCGCCATCGCCGAAACTCCACCAGCGTGTGAATTGACAAACGGCAGAGACGGCATCTTCACAGCAGGCACCCGCACATCGCATTGACATCCGCCCCCTGTAAGCATCCCGGCAGAGAGTTTTATAACCGGCGAGTTCGCGCCGCCGTTGATTATCGGAGGATTATATACCAGAGTGTCTATCTTGAAGCGCGGCATTCTCAGCACCCGCGTTCCGGCTATCCTGCCGGTTAAATGTCCGGTATCGATTTGAAAACATGGCAGCACAAGCGCACTCGTTGCCGCCATCTGCGACTTTACCGTAAATATGGGAAGCCCGGCCTTTCCATATCCCCCGGCGCCAATTGCCACGCCGCCATTTATGCGCAGTGATAACACGGAAAGAAGCCCAAACGAGGTATTACTGCCGATGACACTGCTATCTATCGTAACTACGGGCACATCGAACGCAACGTCGGCCTGTGCCGCAAATTCCCCGTCTAATGTAAATGCCGGCAGCGCATTACTACAGAAGTTCCCCGTCTGGGAACATGCCCCGGCACCCGTAAGATGCGGCAGCGCCACAGCGGCGGCCACAGTGCCGGCTGAAACGCTTGAGGCATTTATAGTTATAACCGGCATGGTTATGGCCGCCGATGCCGTAGCCGACGGGGTATACTCATCAAAGTAATCCACTGCGGTTGCCCCATAGGCATATATTCCAACCTGTACAGAGCCAGCAAAATCGTTTCTTGTAAATTGCTCGTGTTGTGTCCACGTAGTGCCGTCCGTGCTTAAATACGTAGTGAAAACGGCACCGCTTCTGGTTATCCTGAAATACTTGAAAAGGGTGTTTGCGCCATACTGGGCGGTGCTGCTGTTTGTGGTATTTTTTGAATATGCCATATCGCCAGGGATATTCCCCAATCCAAGCCAATCCTCTCCCGCGCTGGTGTTAGGGTCTCTGGCTATAAGGCCAAAGGGATAATTTGTCGCGTTAGTGCCAATATAAACGTCGAAGTCGCCTGATAGATTCTGATACACAAAGGGGACGGTAAATGTCGCGCCAGTCGGAGATGATACGCCGGTCGGGTATATACTCAAATATCCCGGGTTGGTAATATTAACGTCCGCGCCTGTGGCGGCAGTTGAATTTAATAAATTCCAGCCGTACGA
>JADFXO010000221.1 GCA_015233485.1 Nitrospirota bacterium | reverse complement strand
AATTTTTTCTATCTTTGCAGCGTTTGCTATAATTCTCTCTCTTTCCTCATCCGATATTTTGTGCAGTCCGGCCTCGGATTCCGCCGCTCGCTTCCAAAACCTTTCAGCGTCTTTCCCTTTCAATATGGGCGTATCTTTGATTGGTAATGCCATAAAAAAGCCTCCTTTTGATTGCTTTACTTGCCCTTATATCTATATATTAATAAGTACATAAGTAAGTGGATATAATTTTCCACCGGATGGCTTTAAATCGTGCTTTGGCTGCACGCAAAGTCTTCATACTTATGTACTCCTTAATATATGTTGCAATAAGTCAGACACTAAAAGCAACACAGTAACAGGGCAAACATACGAGAAAAAATGTAGAGTGGACAACGGGGACACTTCCCAATTATTGACAGTGGGTGGATGGCAAACTAGACAATTGGGATTCTTCTGTATAGTTTTGAATCCTGTCACGGTTTGGGCTGTGAATGAAGGGATACGGCGTACCCACAATAAGGTATTTCACATGTTCAGCGTTTAATATGGCTAATAGTTCTTTGAAATCTTGATACATCGAGGAACGAATCCTTGAGACCGTAAGCCTCTGTTGTCAGCTCTTCTACGGCATCCATCCGCTTATGCACCGGTTGTTGTTGCCAATACCGATATTCGTCCGCCTTCATCTCTTCAAGACTGCTATAACGACATATTGTGAAGCGCGATTTTCTATTCATGATTACTATTGTACCACATAGACAAGGCGAAAGTGGTGACTCAGCTGTTGGGTAAATTGTTAATTTGTCTGCAACTTAAATATTTGACCCAAATAGAAATATTCTACGAGCTAATTGCAAAATGAATAAATGTGTCCCATTTATGTTTGTCCTTAGAGACTGGATTCCCGCTTTCGCGGGAATGACAAACCCGGGGAGGCTGGATTGACAACAGAATGCCGTATTCCCCTGCCTGTCATTCCCGTGAAAACGGGAATCCAGAATGTTGTAGGTACAGAGAGCGAAAACATTTTGCAATCGGCTCCTACGTTCATCTTTTTTTTTCGATTGCCCCGCCTTTAGATCTTTAATGGCCTCATGGCCTTTAGCATCGCCCTGAGGCGTTTTATCTGCTCTTTCGTAAATCTCTCATCCCTGTAATATATCTTCTCAAATTCTACGGCGAACATACCGGCGTCGCGCCTTAGGCCGTCATCTGTTATGGCCGATACGAATTCCTCAAGGCCCTCGGACTGTTTTTTCACGAACCCTAATTTCCTGAGCTCCCTGAGAAAGCTGCCAAGGAGCCTTTTCTCTACCGGGGTCTTATTGAAAAAGATAAGCCTTAACGCGATGATTAATAATATTACTGCCAGCGCTGCCGCCATTAGTGAGGCCGTCGTTTTCATGCGCTTTAAGGCGGTGCGAACTTTCAGCAGAGACGATTTCATGACAGGCACATTGATGTTCGTCCTGAGTTTTTTGAGCATAGACAACTGTCTGTCGAAATTGTAGTTTATCACGAATACGCCCCAGTAATAATTGAGGGCGTCAAAGGAGGTCTGCAGAGTTCGCAGCAATGCGCCCTTTGATTCTATGCTTATAGAGAAGGCTGCGGCGGGCGTGGGGTCATAGCGGCGCCATCCCTCACCGTCGATATATGCCTCTACCCACACATGGGCATTTTTCTGCATGACTATGTAGTAGCCGCCGAGGTTGTTATACTGCCCGCCCTTGTAGCCTCCGATTACATTTGCGGCGATGCCGGAGGCACGCAGCATCACGGCCATTGCCGAAGCAAAGTATTCGCAGTTTCCCGACTTTGTCTTAAACAGGAATTCACTAAGCGGCGACTGGGACTCGGGCAGGCGCTCAAGCGAATAGGAGTAGCGGCCGTCTCTGAGGTATGTCAATATGGCCTCTGTGGCGGCGCGCCGGCCTTTGTCTTTGGTAAGAGTTTGAGCCAGAGCGGTGATGCCATCCGGGATGTCGGGCGGCAGTTTCAGGTAGCTTTCTTTTTCGGCCATATCGGCCTTGTCGGGCCTGTCAGGCATATTGGGCTGGACGGCGCCCTGTGGTTTTCCCTCTATCACGGATATAGCCTCGTAACGCAGCTTGTTTTTTATTGGTTCTTTTGTAAGGTATATGAATCCTCCGGGTGAGCGAATGTTTTTTATGAGTATAGATATGGGCTTATCCAGGGCGAAGACGTATTTGTTGCCGTATGGTTCGAGGTATATCGTCTGTGAAACCCGCCTGCCTCTGAGCCTCTCGGGGCGCGTAGTGGCCGTGGCTTCGGCCAACGAGGACTTCCACGACGTGCCGTCGAATGTGTCAAACAGAATTCCGCGCCAATAGAGCAGCTCATCGTCCAGTTTTTCCATAGATGCCCTGAATACGACGCTTGAGTCCTGTTGTATTGATGAGATGCCCCCAAGCGTAACGCTATCTGCAAAGCCGGACCTGCCCCTGCCTGAGCGGTTTAAAAAACTAAAAAACGGACGATCTGTCCTTGGCAGGACTAAGAAAATAATCGATGCCATAGGTATTGAAAGAAGAGGAATTACCATCGTCTTTAAAACTATCTTTACAAATACCGCCCTCTGAATTATGAGATCCGGGGCCTGTGAGTAATAAGTGAGCAGCACTATGGCCGATGAGATAAGAAAGAAAAATATCATAAAGTAAAGGAAAAACGACAGATCAATAGACAAAAGGGCAGCCCCCGCAAGCAAAAAAAGCGAGATAAGATAAACCTGCATGTAGTCCCTAAAAGTCCTCTTTTCGAGAAATTTAATTGAAAGCAGGATCAACAATGCCTCAACGGCCGGCTCGACCAGGTCTTCGCCATACATCCGAAACACCGACAAAATTATCACAATAACCGACAACGCGTTGATAATCCAACGCGGCACATACCCTTCAGCGCTTTTCTTATAATCAAGATAGACGGCGATAATAATCACAAGGACAAAGAGCGCGCTGTAAACGTATTCCACATAGGCGGCTACGCTTATAAAAGCCGTGAGGGCAATCGCGTAGGATACTAACTTAACGGCTGTCCCGATTCTTATTGAATGAATTGTCTTTATAAAATCGGGCAGGTACATTTATGTTTAATAAACCATCGGGGGTGCTAACCTGACGGAGAGACAGCCCCGCCTGTTTCTCTTGTTAGCAAGATGAAGTATTGCTCTTCTGTCAACTGCTGCGTTATGTCTTCTGCTGAAAGGGGGGAGCTGAACAGGTGTCCCTGCGCCTCGTCACACTTCAGTGACCGGAGAAACTCAAGCTGCTCAAAGGTCTCAACTCCTTCGGCAATCACCTTCATGTTCAGCGTGTGCGCCAGTGCAATAATTGCCTTCGCTATGACCGAGTAGTCCATGTCTGTTGTAACATTTTGTATGAACTGCCTGTCGATTTTCAGCGAATCAATAGGGAATCGTTTAAGGTGACTAAGTGAGGAGTAGCCGGTACCGAAATTGTCAATAGTGATAGAGAGGCCGATGGCCTTTAATTCTTTGATAATGCCGATAGAGTCATCCACATCCTTCATTATTGTGCCCTCTGTCAACTCAAGTTCAAGACTGTTGGGGGCAAGGCCTGTCTCATCAAGCGTTTGTTTTATAATGCCGGCCAGATTTTCCTGCTTAAACTGGCGGCTATGGATCTTTACGGCGATATGCACATGCTGAAATCCCTGTCTTTGCCACTGGCTGCCTTGTGCGCATACACGGCGTAGAAACCATTGGCCGATTGGTATTATAAGTCCGCTCTCTTTGGCGACGGAGACGATTTCCCTGTGGTCGAAGTCCTTCATTCCCTTAATTTCCCAGTGCAGGAGTGCCTCAAGTCCAATTATCATTCCTGAGTTTATGTCAAGCTGCGGCTGGTATGTTATTTTAAAAAGCTGATTTTCAAGATTCCTGCGAAGGCTTCTCTCAATTTTGAGACGTTTAACCGCCCGTGTGTTCATACCGGAAGAGAAAAACTGGAAACCATTTTTCCCATGCTCTTTTACCTGATACATGGCAATGTCGGCATTTTTCAGCAGCACAGAGGCATAGTGCGAATCGTTAGGAAAGATACTGACCCCTATACTCACACCGACAGAACACTCCTGGCCGTTGAGATAATACGGCTTCGATACGGCTTCGATTATTTTATTCGCCACACCGACCGCATACTTGTCCTGCTCTATGTTGCTTAGGATGACGGTGAACTCGTCGCCGCCCATGCGGGCTACAGTGTCTGACTTGCGCACGTTGCTGACAAGGCGCTGCGAGGTCTCTTTCAGTAGCAAATCCCCTACATCATGCCCTAGTGTGTCGTTTACCAGTTTAAAACTGTCAAGGTCAAGAAATAACAGCGCCACCAGGCGTGAGTTGCGCGTTGCCTGCTCTATGGCCTGATTCAGACGGTCATTAAACAGTATCCGGTTGGGAAGTCCGGTCAAGGGGTCATAATGTGCCAGGGTTTTAAGCATCTGCTCGTTTTTGCCTCTTGTAACGGCATTGGCGAATATCTCGCTTATCATTTTCACGAGCAATACATCCTCAGGCGTCCACTGCCTTTCAGACATGACAGTCGAAAAGGAGAGAAATCCCGCGGGCTGTCCGCCTAAGGCCATAGGGGCGACTATCATAGACTTGATGCCCTTGCCCGACAATATTGAATTATCAGGCTCAGGGACTGCGTCCAGTGTGTTTATGCAAATAACCTCTCCTTTGCCGATTATTTCCTTAAACCACGGCATGGAGTTGGATGCAAATAACCTTAGTTTGTCATCCGCGGAGCGTTCAAGCAGCAGTGTATTGCATTTCCCCGCAGTGTCTGGAAGCTGGTGAGGACTCCACCGGAACAACTCATCAGGCACACCCTCGTCTGAGAAAAGCACCGTGCAGCTATTGTCAACCCCAAGGACAACTCCAACATGCTCAAGGGCATTTCTAATCTCGGATTTTACTTCGCTGCCGGTTATGTTTATAAAACCCGTCGAGATAGACGCGATGAGTTTATCTATCTGTACGCGATACTGCAGGGACTCTGCCGAGAGTCTGCGACTGGTTATGTCGCGGGCGGCCATGACATAACCAATTAAGGTATGGTCAACGCTCCATATACACGATATTCTGGCTTCTATATACCGTTGTTCGCCTCCGTCCTTGTCCCTTACGTAGGTGAAGATGTGTTCGCCGTCTTTTTTTACTATCTCCATAGCGATGCGAAAGCGCTCGTGGTCAACACTTTCTGCCTTGTGAACCTCTGCCACAGTCTTGCCGATTGTATCGGCGGCGCTGCGGCCAAACATCTTCTCAGCCGCGGGATTCATATACCTGACAATCAAATCCACATCGGCCGCCGCTATGGCCATGTCAATAGATGACCTAAGTATGCCGTCAAGTAAGACCGCCGCGTCCACTACTGTCTGCCGTTGACAAGGTCGTCCACAACGAGTGGATCGGCCAGGGTGCTTGTGTCGCCAAGGTTTTCGATATCTCCTTTGGCGATATTTCTGAGTATCCTGCGCATGATTTTGCCGCTTCTGGTCTTTGGCAGCGCGGGGGAGAACTGTAATTTGTCCGGCGTTGCGATTGCTCCGATTACCACCCTGACGTGATCTATGAGCCTTTTCCTTAAATCATCCGACGGTGCATAGCCTTCTTTTAATGTCACATAAACATACAACCCCTCGCCCTTAATGTCGTGTGGAAACCCTACTACCGCCGCCTCGGCGACAGCTTCGTGGCTCACTAAGGCGGATTCCACCTCTGCAGTGCCAAGCCTGTGGCCGGAGATATTTATTACGTCGTCTATTCTGCCCATCAGCCAGTAGTCGCCGTCTTCGTCACAACGGGCGCCGTCTCCGCTGAAATACATGCCGGGGAAGCGCGAAAAATATACCTCTTTGACACGCTTGTTTTCAGGGTCGCCGTATGTCCCTCTAAGCATTCCCGGCCATGGCTTTTTTATTGCGAGATAGCCGCCTTCGTTTGCCAGGGCAGGCGTGCCGTCTTCCTTTAAAATAACGGGGACGATTCCTGGAAACGGTTTATTTGCAGAGCCGGGTTTCAGTGTCATAGCGCCGGGCAACGGGGTTATCAGTATGCCTCCCGTCTCAGTCTGCCACCATGTATCCACGATTGGCAGCTTCCCTCCTCCGATCATATTATAGTACCACATCCATGCCTCGGGGTTAATCGGCTCGCCGACTGTGGCAATAAGCCTCAGGGAGGACAAATCATGCTGCTTAACCCATTGGTCTCCCTCTTTCATGAGCGCCCTTATGGCCGTAGGGGCGGTGTAAAATATATTCACGCCATGTTTTTCCACGATATTCCATAGCCGCCCCGGATTGGGGTAAGTGGGAATTCCCTCAAAGAGAATCGCCGTGGCGCCGTTACTAAGAGGGCCGTACACAATGTAACTATGTCCCGTTATCCAGCCTATGTCGGCCGTGCAAAAGAAAACGTCTTCATCCCTGTAGTCGAATATCCATTTGAATGTGCAGTTTGTGTAAAGCATATAGCCGCCCGTGGTATGCAGTACCCCCTTGGGCTTTCCGGTTG
>JADFXO010000220.1:476-6552 GCA_015233485.1 Nitrospirota bacterium | reverse complement strand
GAAGAGCAAAAAGACTATGATGAAAAAATGAACGCCCGGCAAGAGATCGAAAACGAAACGGGGAAAAAGGCCAAAGGTCGAGCACCAGTGAGGCCGAAAGAAGGTCCTAAGGCTACAGATCAGGTCAATCTAACGGACGAAGAGTCTCGAATCATGCCAGGAAAAGGTGGAGGATTTGAGCAGGCCTATAACGCCCAAGCAGCGGTTGATGTTGAGAGCCTGTTCATCGTTGAAAATCATATTTCACAATGTCCGAACGATAAAAGAGAAGTGGTGCCGGCATTGGAGAAAATCACTGACTTACCTGATGAATTGGGAAGCGTTCAACAAGCATTGCTGGACAGTGGATACTTCAGCCAAACAAATGTAGAGGCCATCGAGAATGACGGAATTATTCCATATATTGCCCATAAACGAGACCCTCATAATACCTTTCTTAAGGAACATATTGCCTCCACGGAATTACCGCCAGAACAAGAACCAGTTGCTGAATCATCAACAGCTGTTGAACGAATGGGCGATCGGATGAAAACACCAGAAGGCAAGAAGCTATATGCCAAGCGAAAGTCAACGATTGAACCTGTTTTTGGGATCGTTAAGCATGTGATGGGTTTTCGCCAGTTTTTACTCAGAGGGGTCGCCAATGTTTCAGGTGAATGGAATTTAGTCTGCACGGCATTCAATATAAAGCGGTTGCATAGGTGTAGTGTCGCAAGTTGAGCAAATAATAAGGGGAAACTTCCCTGTTTAGAGGTAAAGTCCCTCGTTTTTGACCGATTGATGGTTTTTTGAAGCAATTTTTAGGTCGGAATAGACAGAAGTCTGTTTAAGTCCGACAGACTCCTAGGGCTTTATAATTCTGCTTAAACCATTTCTCTTTTGACAGCGTTGGTTCATCAAAACCATGCTCTCGGCTATATTCTGTTCGCCATTTTGCTATAGATCTAAGTTCTTTCTTATAATAATGGTGTCGTCCTCCAGCTTCTTTCTCTGGAGATATAATGCAATGTACGTGTTTGTGAGTATCACCCTTATGCTTTGATATAGTGTAATACCCTTTTGCACCTTCAAAATGCTTCTGAAGGAATGCTTCCGTGTATTCATGATATTCTAAATCCGATGGATCTTTTCCGTTTTTATTCGGAAGTGTCAGAATAAAATGAATATCTGTTTTTTGTTTTGATGGATTATCTTCAGGAATAATATTATTTAGTATTTCCGACTTATTTATCTTTCCATTCGACTTATATGGATCTTCATAGCCATAACCATATACCTTATCATCAAAACGAGTAATGTAATAAACGTGTCGTTTTGTGTTTAGTTGTTTTGTGTTTGAACTTACAGTTTTTCCCATAGCTACTTGAATATTTTATTTATCTTATCAATCACATCATTTAGTTTTTCTATGTTTTCACGATAGTTAAACCGATCAAAAACGCTTTTTTCTTGTTCTTGGCGATGAAGTTCAATGGCGATTTGATTCATATTATTTGCTAAATTTTTGAGTAGAAATTTTGTGCTTTGTTCCAATACTGCGACTCTATTTACCCTAACAACTTTATCAAGTGCCTGAGTAATAATGAATTTCGAGTGTGTCATTTTATAAGTCTTAGCGAGTTCAACTATTCGATCTTTTTCATCCTCTGTAACTCGTAAATTGAACCATTTGTTTTTACTCATAAATCCCCCTTTTTTAAATGTTGTTCACCGGTGAACAACATTCCGTTTTTTTTGTTTTGTCCCTGGGGACAAACTCAAATTACCACCAGTGGTAATTTGAACACCCAATCCGGCAAAGACAGTTTTTGCGGAGCTAAAACTTGCCGGATTGCCCCCCGCTAAACGGGGGCAGGTAAGGGGCAAATGTGTATACATTTGCTTTACCTGCATGTTACGCCACACCCTCTTACATTATACCCACTATTTCGCAAATGAAACATAGCGGTGGCTGTTGATTTTGGATTGCAGGAAATTTAAAATTTGAACAAGAATTACTGTAAGAATTGCAAATATTTTAAATCTATTCCTGATCATTTTCTAGGTCGAATGTTTCTTTTTTGGCTGTTGTTTCCAAAATGGAAACAACTTGATCTTGGATTGGCCTAGGAAGCAACCGTCAAGGATTTCTTGTTCGTTCAATGTGAAGGATTAAGATTAATTAATTCGCTCGGCCGCGATGGCAGGATTGCATGTATTAAATACTTGACAATCCAGGGCGGCTCATTCACCGACCGCTATTATGGTAATTCAGCATAGATCCGGTTGGGCTATGCCTAAAATTACCATAAGTCATGAGCTGAAGCTCAAGACCGCTTCGGTTCCAAATTCAAAACTATTTTGCTGTTTTTGCGCCAACGATAAATTTAGGCTGATAAACTTTGAGGTTTTTAAAACCAGCATTTTTGATAAATTTATTAACTTCTGCATGAATCTGTGATGGTGTCTTATTTTGTTTTGCTAGTGCATGTCTATTTTGATGGAGTTGCCACATCATCGGATCATCATCCTTTGAATAATCGTTTTTATAGTGATCCATATTTACTACCTCCTAGATTTTCGGGACTAACAATTTCAATCATATTTAGGTTTTCAATTAAGTTTATGTCATTGATTGCATTCATCGTTTCTAAGTTTACAATATGGTGAAAATTCCAAGAAACAATAGCATTGAGCCGAGCCAATGATGCAGAAGCAATATGAAGCGTATCATTTATCTCTTTTTTCAGGATAGCAGCTCTATATTTTATTGCCAGCTCATTCTCAAAGTCTGTTATTGGCATAAGCGTCGGTGAAATATCGTCAATTAATTTGACGAATTTAGTTCGCAACTCAGTATCTTTTGTGTTTTGAATTTCTTGTACAACCACATCTGATATGTAAGTATCATAGCGTTGAATCTCGTTCTCAAACCATTTTTGTGTGATTAATTGCCGCACAGGCTTCTTAAAATCAAAATACGCAGATATAACCGATGTATCAAGATAGATTTTTAGTTTTTTCATAATTTCATTATACTCCTATTTATTCTCAATGAAATATTCTTTTAAGGCTGGCCGTTGAAACTTTGAATTAATATTCATCTTTGCAACCTGCCCTCGTAGATCGTCAGAGCTTTTATAAATCGCTTCCAACTCGTCTTTCGTGAGCTTATTGAGCCATAACTCGAAGTCGAGTTCTTGGGCTTCTTCCTGGAGCTTCTTTATTTGTTCAACCTCTACCCTCTTTCGCTCTAGTTCCTCTTGCATCAATTTAACTTTTGGCGACACATAGCCTTTTGGCGTGTAGATCGTTCCGGTTTCTTTAATCGAGTTCATAACAAAGTTGGGTTCACTTTGAACCTTCCAGCCTTTTTCATATTCCCCTGTTTGTTTTGCAAACCTAACTTTGTTTAAAACATCTTTAAGATCTTCGACCGAACAATTACCAAATTTAATTATTTGTTTAATTCGTTGCTCATCGAGCCATGCAAAATCGCTACGTTCGATCCCCAAAAATTCATTTAATACAGAAGAAGAATTTTCTTTAATATCTAAATACACTTCTTCTTCCATTTTAGCGTTACTTTCCACATTACTTAAAACATTACTATCGGCACTACTATGAGCATTACTACCAAGCTGTAAAAATTCGCTGATCCATAATGATTTAATTTCTTGTGAACACCCGAAAACAGTATGTCCATTATTTCCCCGTTTACTCTTTTCTTTATCTTTATAAACGAGTCCTTTTTTTATGAGCTTTCCGGTTTCCTCAAACACCAACTGCCTAGTCTTTCCTTGTGGATCGGCTATATCGCGGGTCTGCATGATCTCATATGTTGAGAGGGTTCCTGTGTCGCATATAAGCCGCATAATAACAGCCAGAGTATTAAACTCGCTCTTAGGTAAATGGCTTATAAAGTTTTTTAAATTAAAGGGTATTGGTACATGACTATGAGCATGACTATCGGCGCTACTATGAACATTACATAAAACATTACGTTTAGCATTACATAAAACATTACTATCAACACTACTACTCTGTTTGCGCTTGGCAACATTACTATCAACGCTACTATGAGCATTACTAATAACGTGACTATCGACACTACTTAAAACATTACTGTGAATATTAGCTGTAGCATGACTATCAACGCTGCTATCGACATTACTAAAAAGCCCATCGAGGTGTATATTGGAGGCGCTTAAATCAACGATGATTGTTTCATTGCTAGCATCCAGGGCAGGGGGAGCAACGGGCTCGCTAATAATTGGATCATGCTCAAAATGATCTGGTTTGGTTAGTGAGAAGGTCAAAGTGGTCTTGCGTTCTGCGAGTCCAGCGTGTTCGCCAAAGGTATCAAGCCGGAAAGGGTTCACTGCGGCGCTTTTTGGAACTTTGAGTTGATCCAGTCTTGGCATTATTCTAACCCAAGGATCTCGCGCACCAATACATCAATATCTTCCTTTGACGTTGAGTGTTTTAAGTTGTCATAGCTCGAAATTGAACTGTTTAACTGGTTTGGAAAGTCCGAATTGGTTTGAATAAAGCAATTAAACATATTCGCGCTATAAACCGGATTATCTTGAACCATTTTAAGCATGTGAAACGAAAGCTTGGTGCGGTTATCGTATTTATTAAATAAAACGCGGAAATAGGGCCTGTTTTCAGGCTTATAATCCTCAACCATCGCATCAAACATCTGGTCGATGACTCTAAGCCCATTTAAGCTATATTTATCCGGCGTCACTGGGGTTAGCGAGTAATCGCAAAAGAACATGATGGACTGCACATTAAAGCCGATCTCAGGCGGGCAATCAAACAATACAAGATCGTAGGTATCCAAGAGGTTTATGCCCTTTAGTATTTTGGGATAGATTAGATCAAGCCGACCACCCTTGGAATTAATAAGCCGGTCAATTAATGAATTTTCAATACGGCTTGGAATTAAATCAATGCCATCAGTTACAGGAATAATGCAATCTTTAATTGATAAGGCAGGGTCACTAATAAGATCGAAAAGAATCTTCTTGCCATCAGCATCTACATTAAAGGACTCCGTGAGGTTCCCTTGTTTATCGGCGTCAATACAAAGCACCTTTGCGCCGTAAAGCGAGGCACGAACAGCGATGGAGTTCGCTAAGGTCGTTTTGCCGACGCCACCACGCACATTATGGATGGCGATGATCGTTTTTTTATATTTTGGCAATAAGTCGGAAAAAACGGCTCGCGCCTCTGCATGTGTTAAATACTGTTTATTGCCGGAGAGCGAAAGCTTGAATTGATTGTTTCTAACGCGCAGGTGCACTGCCTGTGGTGTAACACCGAGCATCGTTGCCGCATCATTAATTGAGAGTTTAGGTTTTAATTGATTTTGCATGTCCCCGCCACCTTTAAGATATTGATATATAAAAGACTATATCTTAAAGACATGGTTGTCAAGAAAGGGGGGGGGCAAAAATAAACGCATGAAAGCTATATGGTTATAGACTTATATCGGATATAGGACTATATCGAATATAAGAATATATATTATATATAGTTCTATGTTTATGCATAGCTTATATAAAACTATATGGACTAGAGTTATCCATGACGAGGTTTGGGTTTAAGTAAAAGACATATTATTTCTACGGATATCACAAAACACAGCCCTCGCTATATGTAGATCCAGACAATGCCGAGAATATTTCTCTGACGACTGGTTTAAAAAAGTACAGATAGGGATATATATAATATATGGAAACAGTTATTCGCGGCCCGATATCTCCAGGACAATACGGATTAAAGGTAAAAACGTTCCCTAAAAATATTCTCCGCATTATGACTAACATTAAAGGCGATTACATAGCTGAAGTCGAAAAGAAAAACTCAGCAAATGGCACACTTGTTGCGCTACATAAAATTGTAATCTGTGCCCACTTAAATCTTCCACTTGAAACCTTTAAACAAAAGAAGCTTCTTGATATCCATCATATTGATGAGGATCGGGCCAATAACCATATTAGGAACTTGCTGCTTATATCTCGGCATGACCATGAGGTGATAAATAGCAGTTTTCAACTAAATAGGAGAGGGCTGACGCGTTTTATCA
>JADFXO010000220.1:0-437 GCA_015233485.1 Nitrospirota bacterium | reverse complement strand
ACCCCGTATTAAATCCAGAAAATTATTGTGGCTAAGCTGAATAGCCAAACCATAAGGTTTCACAATACAATATCAATAAGTTTATAAAGAATTTAAAGAGTAGGATTGATAAATGCAAAATTATAATGACTATGTTGTAGGACAACTAAAAGAATTTGATGACGCTGTTTTATACTTAAAGATTGCAATCGAGGAATATGAAAAAGACAAAAATAAAGAAGCCATGTTAATAGCCATCGACCATGTAGTAAAAGCCCAAAAATAGCAAACCGGACATACCAATCATTATGCGACGCTGTTTTAAGAAAACCCAATAAAGGCAAGGCTTTCCGCGTTTTTCATCTGTCGCAAATTTTGCGACAGTTCAGAGTTTTGCCCAAAATCACTAGATAGGGGTCGGCTCACGAAACGGAGAATATTGTACGTTAAGAAATATG
>JADFXO010000021.1 GCA_015233485.1 Nitrospirota bacterium | reverse complement strand
AAAAAGAAGATTATAGCAGCCCGTAAAAAGGCCGCTAAGCGTGTAGCGTTATCTCAATAATGCGCCACTCTTCCTTGGCCATATCGCAGCAGGCTATGACGCTGCGATATGGCTTTCATTTTTGGGCTTATTAGCCTTATTAATTACAGGCTTATTGATTACAAATTAATCAAAGGAGTGGAAGTCCATGACTCTGTCAGAAATCTATAAGAGGGCGGTAACGCACGGGAAAGAGAACGACCCAAGGGGCGAGGCCGCCGTAACTCGTTATCTTGAAGATAGAAAGAAGCAGTTCGATGAGCTCAAAGAGAAAGAGAAGGAGTTCTTCGACAAAGAATCCCTGTCCAATCCATACGCCGACACGCGCATATTAAACGGTACCGGAGACGAAGAGGTCACCTCTGCCCTTGTTGGAATAGACATAGAAACCCCCGAAATACTGCTCTCTGATAATTTAAGGACAAAAGGCAAGAGGGTTGACGCCATAATTGCCCACCACCCGGAGGGTATGCCATATACAAACCTTCACGAAGTAATGTCTATGCAGGCCGATATATTAAGGACATTCGGCGTCCCCATAAACGTAGCCGAGGGCCTCATGGAAGACCGTATAAGCGAGGTGAAGAGGAAACTCATGCCTGTAAACACCTCCCGTGCTGTTGACGCGGCAAGGTTGCTTGAATTTCCATTTATGTGCATCCACACGCCGGCAGATAATATGGTTGCGGCCTATCTGCAGGGGCTTTTTGACAAGAATAAGCCATATGCCCTCTGCAATGTCCTTGATACGCTCATGGAAATCGAGGAGTATAAGGACGCGGCAAAGAGTTTATGTGCCCCGAATATACTGCTTGGCGCACCGCAGAGAAAGGCCGGTAAGATATTCGTCGACATGACAGGCGGCACGGAAGGCTCAAAAGACCTCTTTCAGGTCTTCTCCTCAAGCGGAATTAACACAATCGTAGGTATGCACTTAAGCGAAGAACATAAAAAAGAGGCCGAAAAATATCACATAAATGTAGTTATCGCCGGGCACATCTCAAGTGACAATCTGGGAATGAATCTGTTGTTTGACAGGATATTTGCAGAGAGTACTGTTGAGTTGACAGGCTGCTCAGGGTTCAGGCGTATAGCGCGGGGCAATGTTATATAATATCTGAATGGATTTCCAGGGCATACGCGAAGAGATAAAATCCCGCATAGACATAGTCGATGTAATATCAGACTATGTCGGACTAAAAAAATCAGGGGCGCGCTTTAAAGGCCTGTGCCCGTTCCACGCAGAGAAAACGCCGTCGTTTGTCGTCAGTCCGGAAAAACAAGTCTTTTACTGCTTTGGCTGCGGCTCGGGCGGCGACATCATCACCTTTGTCATGAAAGAAGAGGGGATTTCTTACAACGAGGCGATAAGAAAACTCTCCGAACGCGCCGGTATTAAACTTGAACCTGTCCATAAACAAAACATTCAGGAAAGGGAAGTGCTCCTGCAAATCCATAAGGCCGCGGCGGCATTTTTCAGAGGACACCTAAGGAAATCTGAAAAGGCGTTAAAATATCTCCATGCGCGGGGCATCACCAAAGAGTCAATCGAGAAGTTTTCAATAGGCGCCGCCCCTGAGGGATGGGATGGGCTGCTGCGCCATCTGAGAAAGGAAGGCTTTCAGGACAGGTACTTGAGAGTGTCAGGGGTAGTTTTATTCAAGGAAAACAACTCGTTCGACTTCCACAGGGACAGGATAATGTTTCCCATCCTTAATTCCTCAGGGGATATTGTGGCATTTGGCGGGAGGGCTATGGACAATGTCGAGCCTAAGTATTTAAATTCTCCGGAGACGCTTATTTTTCAGAAGAAACGCATTCTCTTTGGCCTTAACGCGGCAAAAGAGGGTATCACGGGAGCAAAATATATCAACATCGTGGAAGGGTATATTGACGTGGTAATGTGCCACCAGTATGGGTTTACAAACACTGTGGCACCGCTTGGGACGGCATTGACAGACGACCACACAAAGAGCCTCAAGAGGTTCGCAAAGGAGGCCGTCGTAATCTTCGACGGCGACGACGCCGGTATCAGGGCGGCAAAACGCGCCATGCCGGTAATTCTCAAAAGCGGACTTGTCGCCAGGGCGCTCCTCCTGCCGGGGAAAAGCGACCCGGACAGCTTTCTCAGGCAACGCGGTGCAGGGGATTTTAAGGGGCTGATAGCAGATGCCAGCTCATATGTGGAATTCATGCTGAAAACTGGCGGCTACGGCGTTGACAATCTCAGGGAGATATACGAAACGTTAGCCTCAATGGAGGACACAATGTTACGGGCTAATCTGGTTGACGAACTATCGAAAAAGGCTAAGATATCCGAGAGCATGTTCAGGGAAAAAATAAAGGAATGGCAGGCTAAACCAACTCGTTCTACCCGTATTGTCAAACCGCGAGTGAAAATGCTCGACGAAGAGATACTGCTCGGTATATATCTGAGCGTTCCCGCGCTGGCGGGGATGTTTACGGCTCTGAAGGAAATGGAACTGCTTGAAAATGAATTTATAAAAAGGATATTTGACGCATTGTTTAACGGAGGTGTCAGTCCGACAATAGACGGACTATCCATGATTTGCACCGAGGACGAGATCGCTTACATCAGCGGGCTCATGGTGAACCCGAATGTCGAAAAGGAAAACATAGAGAAAAATGTTGAGGACTGCATTAAAAACCTCAGGAAGAAATGGGTGGATAAAAAGATATTCGAACTCAACAAGAAAATAGAAAAGGCCTATAGTGCAAATAATCGTGAAGAGCTGGCTTTGCTTAATCAGGAAAACATAAAATATACCAACGAAAAGCGCAGCATGTCCTAAGCGCTTGCACGGCAGTCCGGTAGGGCAAACGCACTATGATAGGGCGGCATCATTTCTTTGTCTGTCATTCCTGCGGTAGCGGGAATCAAGGAAACCATCCACCAGAGCTAAAGGCATCGGCAATTTCTGATTTATTTTCGAATGCGTTTACCCTGATACCAAAATGTGCTCATAGAAGTAAGAAAATTGCTATAACAATCGAATCATCCTGAACAATTGAATCATCCTGAGCCTGTCGAAGGATGCACGTTGACAGCAACGCAGCCTTTAGCCGGAGTACCGAAGCCGCCAACGGGCGGCAGATGGAATTCAAAAGATAAAACATGTGCGAGAATACGGGGTGAAGGGGAGTTACCCCCCTTCGTCGTTAATCCTTTCACTTCTATGATTGCATTTTAGTATTAATGCCTCTATTGTCCTTCGGGCGGTGCCATTTTATTGATGTTTTCCTTATATGCAGAAAACATAATAAACCCAAATATGAAAAATAACAGAGTAGCATATTCCTTACACATGAAAGTCAGTCCTCTACCGTGCATAACGGAATTTCTTACGTTAAGACCAAACTGAGATTGAAAACATAGCCATAATACTTCATAGAAGTTTTTACCTAATATGTCGATGAGTACTGGTTTATGTTTTGCCAAGATTGTTGTTAGAGTGATTTCCTCAATACAGTTTAACTTTCTTTCAGTTACACTTAATCCTTTATGTACAAGCAATAGCTTCAAGAAATACTCTATCTGTGGAATAACTGAATAAACAAATCCAAAAATGTCATCGTTCAAATATTTTCCAATTACATCAACAATAATAGTTTCTCTAATTCTTTCATAAACAGTTGACTCCTGATATATGTATTTTAAGCGTTCTTTGAAGCCCTCAATTTCATACTTCTCGATAAACCATTCTATTACCCGATTAATTATATGGATGTGCAAAAAAAACAAACACCGATTAATCGCACCTGCTTTCTTGTGTTCCTCTTCTTCTTCCTCAGTGGTTACAATACAACTACGCCCTTCTGTCATAGATAATACTGTCGTGATTCTATATATAATCGTGTCAAGTTTACTATTTTCTATGTCCACTTTAGATGGCAACATATTGTTATTAAACAAAAGGTCTAAAAGAGAAACACATGGTATCCATTTCTTAAATAGCTCTTCTAATATCATTAGATGTCTTGCTATCAGTTGATCCAAAACTTCTATCTGAAGAGGTACTTCAGTAACTTCCCAGTCTATTGTTTGCTCTTTTTTCTTTATTGCCCCAAGTGCCTCATCCATACTCTTGTGGTCTTGTACCTGTTGGAACATGCTTGCTGCAATTATCAAAAGGTTTCTGGCCTTCAATCCACGATATTCTAAACCTATGTCTAAATGAAGTTTAGCAACACGCCTTTTAAGGATGATATACTCATCCTTTTCAAAACATTTTTCAAAGGTAGTAAGTACATTCATAGCCCAGGGATGCTCCTTTATACCTATATAATTGTCAAGGAGAAGCTCGATTATTTTTTTGAACCTATTTTTACCATTGTAAGTGAATTTCTCAAAACAATAGTATGTCTGCAGAGGCGTTAGTAAAAAGAAAGGAGAGACGTCAACCTTCGGCATAGAAATTTCGTCAATAAGTTTTTCTATATTGTTTTCATATGTAGTTACAAAGTCTGATAACTCTTTTATTGATTGAGCATCCTTCAGAAAATAGTGGGAAAAATAAAAAATCAAGTGAAGTATTTTGTCTATGTTAGGTTCTCCTTTAATATTATTAAATGTACCGAAATATCCTGATAACAGCCTAATTGCTTCTCGAAAGTGATTTGCGCCATTCTTTTTTAAGCGAAGCCATAGTGTGATATGCAAAAAAACTTTTCCCACGTCCGTCTGTAGTGTTTGAAGGGAATTCTCTAAGACTGCTATGTTGGCGTCATCAAGTCCGTTCACAATATTTATGACTGCCTGTGGCACCATGTGTTCAACTTGAAAATCATTAAAACCGTAAACTCTATTAAGAATACCTTCCACTTCATCATTTCTTTCAAGTCGGCTTATGTCTTCTATTCTTGTAACATCAGATAATTTAATTCTCTCACTCATATTTACTCCTTTTAGATTGGATTAATTCAGGACGAAGTCCTTTATCTGCTTTCTGTATGCATATAGATAGCTCATATCGGCACACGTATTTATAAAGCAATTTCCATGCCAGCAAAAATATTTTCTAAATACCTGATTTCATGCCATTATTTATTTTTACCTACTAATATACATGGGTGTACATTCCATATATATGTAATTGATTCCTATTTGCTGCGGGCTGTAGGGGGATGGTCTGCTAAGGTCACCAGCGGCAGGCGAGGCGCGCGGGGATTCCGGTGTTGATCTGTTTTTCGATCATACTAAGGTTCGATAGGACTTTTCCAGTGGAAATGCTGCTTTATCCTGTTACCCCTTTAGCATTATCTCTAACTAACCGCTAAAAGGATCTCAGTCTCGTCTCCTGTTGCCTCATTAACTACGAGCAGCTTTCCTTTATCCTCATTTCTAATTTGTTCGTTGGCATTTAATAATTCAATACCATAGATTGTGCCGTCAGGGGCTATATCAATGTTAATTTCATCGCTTATTTTTATAGTTTCCACCTCGGAAACCTTCGTATGCAACCGTAAATATGCAATATTATATCTTGGATCATAAGTTAATTTCATGTTTAAATCCCTCCTTTCATAAAAAATATCTGGTTATTACTGTAATGACTATCCAGTCTTCATCGTCCTTCACAGCATAAACCTCAACTTGCTTTATCTCATAATGTTTTCCTCGCCACGTTTTTCCAAAATGGAAATTCCTCCTGAATCCGGTACGTCCAAATTTTGCCGTAAACATCTCACCTTTTTGAACTGTCGAAATGACTTCTTGTTCTGTAGCACCTCTTTCCAGCAACCGTTCTTTTGCATGAGTATGAAATCTTATCATTATGGCCTCTTTTAATATTTATGGCATTTAGACAACCATTTTATCAAGTCAAATAATGAAAGGCGGGTATCATAATTTACCGTCGGGGCATACTCCGCGCCTTTCCTGACGGTAGCGTTTAAGTTGATGTTCCGGGCCGGTTCCTCCACACCCGTCTCATTTCCAATCCCCCCGTGTATGCGACATTCCCACGATCACTTCCCCGGGTAAGGCAGGGTATTCAGGTTGTAGTTTGGAACAGTGGTGGTAGTGGAAGTTTGAGAGTTGCCTGATTTTGGCTTACTTTGAGGGGGTTTGCTGGTAGTTACAACCGATGGTTTTTGTTCGGTCCCTGACTTAACCGAGGGCTGCCCACCCGATGTTGTGTCCGCACCATATGAAGATGAAACAAAATACGTCAATGCCAAAACCAATGCCGCAACAACTAACGCCGCTTTTTTACATGTTCTCATCACATACCCCATATAATTGCCCTCCGCATGTTTTTTTGCCAGCATCATTTCAGTATACCAAATATGCCGCGTTTGGGTAAAGAAAGCGAATTGCCTCTGCCTCACGAAATCCCGCAGAGCTGAAAAGAAATATAACACGTATGCAGGAAAGCCTTCAGGAACTCGCCTGCTTAAAAGAGGCTGGCTAAACAAAACTTGACTAAAAACAAAAAATACGGCGATAATACCAATGCTTTCATATAGATTTATACATGAGGCAATACGACCCCCGAAAGGGCGAATGTGGAGACAGAAAGGGCAGACAGGCAGTTTTTATGAGGAGGTCAAACTAACTTCAGGCAATGTCGACAGGGAAATTCTACAGATACACGTGCATCTTAGCGCTCATTGGTCTTTTTGGGTTTTTGAGCTTTAACGTGATGCTGCCGTTTCTTCCGGCTATTGCGTGGGCCGTGGTGCTTGGCATTGTGTTTTACCCACTTTTCGCCTTTATCAGTAAATATGCCAAATGGAGGCATGCGGCCTCGGCGTTGACTACTCTTGTTATCTTGTTTATAATTATAATGCCGTCTTTTTATATCTCCACGCAGCTGGCAAAGGAAGTAAAACACCTGATTCAGTATACCGAGGACAAGCAGTTTACCCAGCTTATGGACTTCTCACATTACCGGCCAGTCAGTTGGCTTGCTGAGCACCTGCGCCACGGGGGCGTACCCATTGATTACGGGGCGATGCTGACGGAGAATTTCTCTGAAATCAGCAAAAACATTATGCCAAAGCTGACTTACGGCATGAAAAACATCCTGGATATTGCAACTACTTTCGCGCTGATGATGTTTACGCTGTTTTTTATTTTTGTGGACGGCCCTGCCTTCATTGATAAAATCAGAAATATGCTACCATTTTCTGAAGGGCAAAAAGACCGGATGGCAAAGGACATAAAGGATATGGTGGTTACGGCAATTTATGGCGGCCTGGCGGCAGGATTAGCGCAGGGGATTCTCTCCGGCATTACATTCTATCTCCTGGACCTCTGGTCGCCGGTGCTCCTTGGGGCGTTGACCGGGTTGATGTCCTTCGTCCCGCTGATGGGCGCCATATCGGTATGGGCAGCTGTGGACGCAGTGTTGTTATTAACAGGTTCATATAATGAAGCCATTATATTGTTTTTTGCAGGTGTGGTGGTTACAAGCATGATAGATAAGGTACTGAGGCCGATTATCATCAGAGGGCGCACTAAAATCCCTATTTTGATAGTGTTTTTTACGATTATCGGAGGGATTAACTTCTTTGGTTTCATCGGAATTGTCATGGGGCCGCTCGTATTTGTGCTGTTTGTCTCGCTTATCGATATATTCATGACCTTTGAAGAGGCCGCAGGTATTCTAAGAGAGCTTCCCGATGAGGTAGCCCAATATGTTAAATAAATCAGTCCTGAATAACAAGTTTTACGTGATAACCCTGCTTCTTCTGTTGCTGCTTTTTGGGTTTCTCATGTTCAACGTCATCAGTCCTTTCCTCAGCCCGATTGCGTGGGCGGTGGTGCTTGGGATTGTGTTTTATCCGGTTTACCAGTTTATAGGCAAATACCTGGCGTGGAAAAATATTGCCTCCTTAACAACTGTTTTGATTATCGTGTTTATCATTATCGGGCCTTTCACTTACATTCTCATCCTGATGGGAAAGGAACTCTTCAGCCTTATTCAGTCCGTAGAGACGGGGACATTAGGGCAGCAATACACCGGCTCATGGATGTCTCTGGCACCGCTAAAGTGGCTCGATGAGCGGATACACATATATAAGTATATAGGGACGGATGAAGTCAAAAAAAAGATTCTGGACAATATATCAAATTTTGCCCAAAGCGTTTTGCCGCGGCTGACGATAGGCGTAAAAAATCTCCTCGGAGTCATCGTCGACTTCGCATTGATGGTAGTTACGCTTTATTTTTTCTTCCTTGACGGGCCGGCCTTTATGAAAAAGGTGAGGGACTACCTGCCCTTTTCCGACGCGCAAAAGGACAGGCTTATAAGCCAGACGAAAGATATGGTGGTCTCGGCGATTTACGGCGGGATGGCCGTGGCGCTGTCGCAGGGAGTAGCGGCCGGGCTTGTGTTTTATTTCCTTGGAGTAAGGGCGCCTCTTCTGCTTGGGGCGGCAACGTATCTCATGTCCTTTATCCCTTTTGGGGCGGTGATTATATGGGGAGGAGTCGATATTGTTCTCTTTTTGAACGAGTCGTATCTCCAGGGGATTATTCTGTTGATAGCCGGTATCTTTGGCATAAGCATGATAGACAATATACTTAGGCCTATCATAGTGACCGGCCGGACGAAGATTTCGTTTTTCCTGATATTTTTCACCGTTATCGGGGGGCTTGGATATTTCGGCCTCATCGGCCTGATACTCGGCCCGCTTGTAGTGGTTATCTTTTTATCGTTATTTGATATTTTCAGGACAATCGATGAGGAAGAGATTAACGACTACACGGGGGAATAACCGGTATCTGCCTCTAATCGCGGCGGCCGTAGCAGTGGCGGCCATCATCTGCTCGTGTAATGCCAAAAGCGGCACGATAGACGGCTATGTCTGTATCCGGTTGAGCACCAATCCCACAACCCTTGACCCTGCCTTCATTGTGGACGTACAGGGCGGCGCCATAGCTGCAAAGATTTATAACGGCCTCATCAGGCTTGATGCGGATATGAATGTCGTGGCCGATATTGCCGAAAGTTGGCAGATTAGTCCCGACTCAAAGACCTACACGTTTAAGCTGAGGCGCGACGTAAAATTTCATAACGGCAAGCCGCTTACTGCCGCCGACGCCGCCTATTCCCTTACGCGTGTTCTCTCTGCCGAAACCAACTCCCCCAACGCGTGGGTGCTGAAGAATGTGGACGGCGCGGAGGATTTCTTAAAGGGTAAAAGCAGTACGCTTGCCGGCGTCACCGTCCCCGACAACTATACTATTAAGATAACCCTTAAGGAACAGTTTGAGCCGTTTTTAAAGCTCCTCTCGATGCCGGCGGCATATATCGTCCCCGCCTCCCCGCGCGATGAGGCCGGCGGCCCTTCGCGTATCATCGGCACAGGCCCGTTTATTGTTGATAAGTGGGAGCCGGACAGGGAGATAGTCCTCAGGAAAAACGGCGAATACTTTGATTGCCCCGCCAGGGTGAAAGGTTTATATTACAAGATAATCCCCGAAGACCTTACGGCTGTGACTGAATTCATGCTTGGCAATGTCGATGTCTTTGACGTTACCGCATCTGCCTTTTCCATGTTTACGAAGGATAAAAAATACAGGGCAATGCTTAGGGAGGGCCCGGGTCTAAACGTCTATTATCTTGGGTTTAACACATCAAGGCCGCCGCTTGATAATCCGCTTCTGCGCAGGACAATAGCCCACGCCATAGACAGGCGCAAAATTCTGGAGACTTATTTTCAAAACAGGGGGAGCCTTGCCGTATCCCCCATACCTGACGGCCTGAAAAAATATACACTGGCAGATAGTTACCCATTTGACAGGGAAAAGGCGAAGGCGCTGCTTTCTGAATCCCATTACAGCCCGTCAACGAAATTACGATTCTATGTTACCGCAGCGCAGGAGTCCGTCGATATAGCCGAGATAATTGTATCCTATTTAAAGGACGCCGGGATAGAGGCGGAAATAAGGACACTTGAGTGGAGCGCCTATAAGTCGTCGATAAATAACGGTGATACGGATATGTTCTGGCTCGGCTGGATAGCGGATTACCCCGACGCCGAGAATTTCCTGTACCCGCTTTACCACTCGTCCAACTTCGGGGCAGGCGGCAACCGCACCCGATATAAAAACGCCGAAGTCGACAAATTAATCGAAACAGGCAGAAAGACGGCAAACGAGGCCGAAAGAGAACAATTATATAAAACTGCGGAGGAGCAAATACTAAGAGACGCCCCGGCGGTGTACTTCTGGCAAAACCGCGGGTTTACCGCCGTAGCGCCCCGTATAAAGAACTTTCGCGTCTATCCGATATATAATATAGACAAGGGGAATTTGATGGAAATACAAGCGCCATAGTTTTTCTTATTTACTATAATGGCGGTTGTTGTTATAATACGTGCTGCTTGATATATCGATTAATGTCCGGGGGTTGGCAGTAGGGTTGGCAATTGGGATAAAAACAGTACTTATCGCGGTGGTTTGGGTTGTTTTGCTGTTATCGGCTGCTTATGCCGACAGGTCGATGCCCATGCCGGGCGGCAGGGGATATGTCCTATGCAAGGAGTCGTTTATTGTGTTTAATCAAAGAAGTGAAGTGACTCAGTGCCTCCTCGCAGCGCCTCTTACGTATGATGTATACGGAGGGACAGAGGTATGTCCTGAAAACGCCACTGTCAAGTTTAATTATAAAGGCCGTGTTGCAGGCTGCTCATCTGGCTGGAAAAAGAGCAAACGCTGAGCATTTAAATTGGGGGATTAACTTGGGATTTTTTGCATGGAAAAAAGGCGGCGGCAATGAACTGACATTCAAAGAGCTTGCCGAAAAGTTCCGCGAATGTGCTGTGCAGAGTAAGCTCTATCTGTCCGCCATCAAGACCTTGCTGGTGTTGATTAAGGATTTTTCTTTCGATATTAAAGATCTCAACGCCGATGCGTTTAAAAAACAAATGGACATTCTGAGTGAAGAATTTTCGCACACCGGCAAAATAAAGCAGTTGGAAAAAGTCTTTGATAGCGGCAAAGACGCGATAATAAACTATATCAATGACAAGAGGAACTATTTAAGGGAAAGGGAAGACGAATTCAGAAACATCATAGATCTCCTGACGAAGGGCATTTTGGTAATCAACGAGGAAAACATTGGGTTTAATCAAAAAATCTATGACAAAAGCGTCGCCATAGGCAATATTACGCTACTTGACGATATAAAAAAAATCAAGGACAGCATAAAACTTGAAGTAGAGAATATGCAGGTGGCCATAAAAGAGAAACAAGACTCCGGCGAAAAACAAATAGAGAGTCTCACGAAAGAAATAAAATCCCTCAAGTCCGACCTCGAAAAGGCCCAAAACGCCTCTATGACCGACGGCCTGACAGGGGCATTTAATCGCATGGCCATGGATAATTACCTGGAGAGGCTCGTTGACAGGAGTGTTGTCTCCGGCGCCCCATTTGCACTATTGATGATAGACGTGGATGATTTCAAAAAAATCAACGATTTCTACGGCCATCAAATAGGCGACAGCGTTCTTATGGCGCTGATAAGCCAGTGCAAGGAGCTGATCAGAAAAGAGGATTTTTTGGCCAGATATGGCGGAGAGGAGTTCATGCTGATACTGCCAAATGCGTCGCTGAAAAACGCCATAAAAAAGGGAAACGAGATATGCAAGGCTGTAGAGCTGTCCTACTATTTGTTAGGCGAGAAAAATAATGACGAAAAACTGTCCTTTACCATCAGCGTGGGGATAAGCACATTTCAGAAGGGCGATACGGTGAAAACTGTTACCGAACGGGCGGATAAGGCCCTTTACTTAGCAAAAAAAACAGGGAAAAACAAGGTAGTCACAGAGAAGGAAATACTAATGGGGATGTACGTTTAACGATGGGCGCGCGTTTTGGCAATGTAGTAGTGTTGGCGGCTTTAAGCATAATATGTTGTCTTGCCGCCGCCGGGACAGCGGCTTCGGACTGTATGAAAGGGGATTGCAGAAACGGCGTGGGCGTTTATGTCTTCCCTGACGGCAGCAAGTACGAAGGACAATTCAAGGACGCGAAAATGACGGGCACTGCCACAATAACATGGCCGGATGGGCGCAAATATACCGGCAGCGTGAAGAATTCCCCGAATGAACCCCCAAATAACACTAAGAAAGACGGCGCCGGAACGTTTCTCTTTCCCGACGGCAGGAAATACGAGGGCGAATATAAAGACGACAACATGACCGGAAACGGGATTTTCACATGGCCGGACAACTCCAGATACGAGGGCGTGCTCTCCGATGGAAAATTTGTAAAAGGCGTTTTGACGTGGCCTGACGGCAGCAGATACGAAGGACAGTTCAAAGACGGCAAGCCAAACGGTTTCGGCGCCATGTACACAACTGACGGCCTCATATACTCAGGGGAGTTTAAAAACGGCAAGAAAGACGGAAACGGGACGTTAACCTATAAAGACGGAACCACATACATGGGAAAGTTCAAAAACGATAAGAAAAACGGCCCGGGCATTATGGCCTATCCGGACGGCCAAAAGAAAGAACTCATGTGGGAGGACGACAAACCCGTAAAACCCGGCCCGGCACAATCCCGCCCAAAACAATCCAGATAGTCACCTACCGCCGTGCGTATTTTTTACCTTGAAAAAAAACTTACCCGTTATGCTATACTACACCAATAATCTGGAAGTTTAAAATATAAGGAGTACTTATAATGAAGTTAACGAAGCTTATTCTCAAAGAGGAAGTTGCCAACCTCGGTGACATGGGGGCAATTGTAAATGTTGCGAGGGGATATGCGAGAAACTATCTCCTGCCAAAGAATCTGGCCGTCGAGGCAAATCCCCGCAATCTGAAGATGCTGGAGCATGAGAAGCGGATAATCGCCGAGAAGCTGAAAAAACTCAAAGTGAGCGCCGACACTATGGCGGCGAGACTGTCTTCTCAGAGGATCATGCTGACGGCAAAGGCTGGCGAAGAGGGTAAACTCTTCGGCTCTATTACGGCAAAGGACATATCCGAGGCCCTTTCGGTATTGGGCTTTGAAATCGACAAAAGGAGAATCATCCTTGATACTCATATCAAAAGGACCGGGGAACACGCGGTCAAAATTAAGATACATCCACAGGTGCACGCCCAGATAATCGTAGAAGTTACGGCAGGGTAGGGCATTCCCACGATGAAAGGTGCCTTAGCAGGGGGCAGGTAGTTTGGGGGCGGTCAGCTCAGGGGCGGGATAACCCGCGCGGGGGGCTGCGTATCCCCGCCGCGCCCAATCGCGATAAAGACATGGCAGAGGCGTAAGAGACATGGTGGAATATGCCATAGATAAGCTCCCCCCGCAGAACGTCGACGCAGAGCAGTTTGTCCTGGGCGCGGTACTCCTTGAAAACGAGGCCCTCTACAAGGCCATTGAGGTAATAACCCCCGCTGATTTTTACAAAGAGTCTCACAGGTGTATCTTCGCCGCCATGCTCAGCCTTCTTGACAAGAGCGAACCAATTGATATAATCACACTGGCAGACCAACTGAGAAAACAAGACGATATTGAAAAAATCGGCGGGGTATCATATCTTTCAACGGTAGTAAATTCTGTTCCCACGGCCGCCAACATCGCCTTTCATTGCAAGATAATCAGAGAGAAGGCCATCCTGAGGGGACTTATAGGGGCCGCAACGGGCATTATCGCAAATATATACGAAGAGGGCGGGGACGCCGACGAGATGATGGACTTTGCCGAGAGGACTATCTTTGCCTTGTCAGAGCAGCGAATGCGCCGTCCATTTGCGAAACTGGATGAGATTGTAAAGGAAAGCCTCAAGATGATAGAGCGCCTTTACGACAACAAGGAGGCCATCACCGGTGTGGCGTCGGGTTTTAAGGACCTCGACGAGCTGACGACAGGATTTCAGCAGGGAGATTTAATAATCATAGGCGGGCGGCCATCGATGGGAAAGACTGCCTTGTGTCTCAATATCGCCCAGCATGTAGGCATTAAGGTTAAAGAACCTGTGGCCATATTCAGCCTCGAAATGTCGAAGAGGCAGCTGGCCCTGAGAATGCTGTGTTCAGAGGCGATGGTCGATTCAAACAGGGTGAGAAAGGGATTCCTGCGTACTGAGGACTGGCCGAAATTAACCTCTGCCGCTGGAAGGCTGGCCGAAGCGCCGATTTACATTGACGACGCCTCTGACATAGGGGTGCTTGAGATGAGGTCGAAATCACGGCGTTTGAAGATGGAACACGGCCTCGGCATGGTAATCGTCGATTACCTGCAACTTGTGCGCGGGCGATCGGGTGTGGAACGGCGGGAGCAGGAGATCTCAGAAATATCACGCTCCCTTAAGGGGCTTGCAAAAGAACTAAACATCCCCGTCATAGCCTTAAGCCAGTTGAATCGCCTCGTGGAGCAGCGTCGCCCTCCGATTCCTACTATTGCGGATTTGAGAGAGTCCGGCGCCATAGAGCAAGACGCCGACGTCATATTGTTTTTATACAGAGACGAGGTTTATAATAGAGATGACCCTGCCTCAAAGGGCAAGGCGGAACTCCATGTCGCCAAGCAGAGAAACGGCCCTGCGGGGGTCAAGGTGAATCTAACTTTTTTATCAGAAATTACGAGGTTTATGGACTACACCGAAGGGGGCTATATTGAAGAGTCCGACGAGGTCTTTTAATGCCTATCGCTTATAGCCACAATTAATGGCCGGAACTAATGGAGGTGTCATATATGATAAGACCACCGGCAGTAGCAGGACATTTTTATAGCGCCTCGGAGGCCGCCCTTGCCTCTGAAGTCGAGGCTTATGTAATAGGGGCAGGCAGCCATGTGCAAAGAGAAAAAGTCATTGGCCTCATCAGCCCACACGCCGGATTTATATATTCTGGTGCGGTAGCGGCGGCGGTATATTCAAGCATAAAATTTCCCGATACATTTATCTTAATCGGCCCAAATCACACGGGACTAGGCGGGAAGTTTTCGATGATGTCAAGCGGGCAGTGGGAACTACCCACGCACACATTTGACATAGACGAAGAACTCGGCGGGGCACTCCTGAAAACGGGTATTTTCAGGGAAGAACACAGCGCGCACAGATTTGAGCACTCCCTTGAGGTTCAGCTTCCGTTTATTGCGCATTTTTCGAAGTCCGTGAAAATAGTCCCGATAACGGTAATGGGCCTGGACGCACAAGAATGTAAGGCTGCGGGCGAGGCACTTGCGGAAGTAATCAGAGGCGCGGGGAAATCTATTATCATAGCGGTCAGCTCCGACATGAGCCACTACTTGCCTGAGCAAGAGGCAAGACAAAAAGACGCCCTCGCCCTTGATATGATTTTAGAGCTTGACCCGGGCGGCCTGTATAATGTAGTACAAAGGGAGCGCATAACGATGTGCGGATACCTGCCCGCAACGATAATGCTCTACGCCGCGCGCGCCCTGGGCGCTGAGAAGGCCGAAATAATAAAATACACCACATCGGCGGAGGCCAGCGGCGACTACGGCCGCGTTGTGGGATATGCGGGCGTTATTGTAAGGTGAAAATATGGTAGAAATAACAAAAGGCATTACCCATAAGCCAGCTTCGACAGAGCAGCTTTTAAGTTTTTTTGAAGCTCACCCTGACTATGATGGTTGTTTGTATATAGGGTACCCGATTTTATACGGGGCGGGAGGCTATAGTGAGGCTATAGACGCGTTATGGGTGTCAAGAAAATTTGGGATAATTGTCTTTGACCTAGTAGAGGGCGCACAATTAGATGATAGAACTGAGTCTCAGGACGCCGTATATTACACGTTAAAAGCCAACCTGACTAATTACCCTAACTTAAATACACGCAAAAGAGAACTTGCCATTCCTATTGAGGTAATAACCTATGCCCCTGCCTGTCAATCAACTAATAACTATGAGTTCGTTTGTGTATTCAACAATAACCAGTTGCTTGAAAATATTAATAAATTATCGACCGATTGGAATAGAGAATTATATGAGCAGGTTGTAGCCGCAATTCAATCTATAACAACGTTAAAAACGTCTAATAAAAGAACCAACGTTAAAAAAGATGATTCAAAAGGCGCAAAAATCAAGGAATTAGAAAAAACTACCGCAAATCTTGACAGACACCAGGAAAGAGCCGTTATTGAATATTACGAAGGTCCTCAGCGTATAAGGGGATTAGCCGGTTCAGGTAAAACAATTGTGTTAGCCTTAAAAGCGGCATATCTGCACGCTCAGAATCCAGACTGGAATATAGCGGTTACATTTAATACAAGGTCGTTAAAAAATCAGTTTAAAGACTTAATTGAAAAATTTTATGTTGAAAGAAAAAGGGAGTTGCCAGACTGGAATAAGCTAAAAATATTGCAGGCCTGGGGCAGCCCCAAAAATACCGGCGTTTACTACGAAGTGTGTACAACTCATGGAATAGAGTATTTCGATTTTACCGGCGGTAAAAAATATGCTAATGATGTGGGGGAGAAAAGTATCAATTTATTAGACGTTATATGTACTAAGGTATTAGGAGAGATCACGGAATATCGTCAAATGTATGATGCTATTTTTGTTGATGAGGCACAAGACCTTTCAGAATCCTTCCTAAAAATCTGCTATAATATACTCAATGAGCCTAAAAGGCTTATCTATGCTTACGATGATTTGCAGAAACTAAACGAAGGCTCTCCATTAAAAAGCCCAAAAGATATTTTCAATGTGGACACATATGATGATATAATACTGTCCACATGCTACCGTAATTCACGACCATTGTTAGTAACTGCCCACGCGCTGGGTTTTGGAATTTATAGAAAAGAAGGACTTGTTCAATTTTTTGATCAACCCCAGCTCTGGAAGGATATAGGATATGAAGTAATAACCGGCAAATTAGAAGCTCCGAATAAAGTAACATTACGCAGGACAAGTGAATCAAGCCCAAAATATCTTGAGAAACATTCCGACATAGACGATATTTTATGTTTTAAGTCTTTTAATAACATTAAAGAGCAATCCAAATGGGTTACGGAAGAGATCATAAAAAACATAATGGAAGATGAACTACTAATTAAAGATATAATTGTTATAAATTCTAACCCTCTTAAAACCTTAACTGACGTTTCTTTAATACGAACGAACTTATTGAAAAGTAAAATTAATAGCCATGTGGCAGGGAACTTGGACTCAGACATTTTTTTTGAGGAGAACTCTATAACGTTTACGGGAATATATAGGGCTAAGGGGAACGAAGTTCCAATGGTATATATAATTAATGCAGACCATTGCTACGCAGACAATGAGTTCAAACAGTTGAACCTGATTAAGAAAAGAAACACGTTATTCACAGCCATAACGAGGAGCAAGGCATGGGTAAGGGTTTGTGGCGTGGGACAGAGAATGAACAGATTAATAGAAGAATTTAACAAGGTTAAAGAGGTGGATTTTGAGCTTCATTTTACTTATCCCGCTGAAGACCAGATAAAAGAAATGAACATTATACACAGAGATATTTCAGAAAATGAAAAACAACGCATCAGTGCTGATGTTGATATATTTAGAAACTTAAGCGAAATAATTGAAAGAATAAAAAAAGGAGACAGCCACATCGAGGACTATCCGAAGGAATACCATCTTATAATCAATAAATTTTTAAAGAGCTAATGAAAAAAGAACTAAACGAAAAAAATATATTGCTACAAATTCAAAGAATTACAGCCGCTCTCATTACGGCAGGTGTATCAAGGGATCAAAATTTTCCTGCCTTGTCAAATGGAAAGATTACGTGGTCAGGGTACACAGACATTTCGTTCACATTAAAAGGCGGGCCTTACGATGAAACATACACTGAATGTTTGAAAAAAAGGGCATATAATTATTTACTTATTGACGATGCAATTATTCAAATGATGTATCAAACGACCAATAATAGGCTCGTTGCCCATAGATTGGCCTTTTATCCGAGACCCGATATCGAAAGGTATCAGGATATTCCAGACGAATATGAGGAAAAATATTATGGGGACAAGCTATTTGTTGACGTTATTAACAGGCATATAGTAGCCTTTCCCATTCGCTTTGATTTTGACTGTGATCAGGATAGATACGTTCAAAAAGACCATCCTTATTCTCATTTAACACTTGGGAACTATACTAATTGTCGCATACCCGTATCGTTTCCTCTTTCGCCGTATCGTTTTATAGACTTCGTGTTAAGAAATTTCTATTTCGATATATATAAGAAAAAATTTAACGATGGGAAATTTGCGTGCGACATAAAATTCGAAGAAACAATATCAAAAGAAGAAAAACAGCTTATGCATATTCACTATGAGATTAATAGTTATTAATAAGTACATAAGTAAGTGGATATAATTTTCCACTGGATGGCTTTAAATCGTGATTTGGCTGCACGCAAAGTCTTCATACTTATGTACTCCTTAATAAAACTATTTTTAGTTAAATAAGGAGGATAACTCGATGAAAAGACGTGATTTTTTAAAGGCGGGGGCGGTCGCCGCAGCGGCTTCGGCCTTGATTTCGCCAAAGGCGGATTCATATGCGGCAGAGGAAGGTGCCGCATCGGTTAAAAGATATACCGAAATCGGCAAGACCGGCCTGAAGATGAGCGATATTTCCTGCGGCTGCGGCAGCCTGCCGTCGGCCTCGCTTGTGCTGAGGGCAATAGACAGGGGAATAAACTATTTCGACACCGCCCCGGACTACGGTAAATCCGAGTCCTATATCGGCGAGGCCATGAAAAATATCAAGCGGGATAAGATTATTCTTGTCTCGAAGTTCTGTAACCCCATGCCCTATCCCTCTCATTTACCACTCGGCACATCGAAAGACCAGTACATTGCCGCTGTTGATGGAAGCCTCTCCCGGCTGAAGACCGACTATCTTGATTTCGTATTCGTCCACGCTATGGGCGAGGTTGACAAGGACAAAGAAAAAGAACTCAAGCGGCTGTTGGACGAAAATATGCTTGAGGCATATCAAGCCCTCAAAAAGGCCGGTAAGGTAAGACACCTCGGCGTCTCCTCCCACGGGCCGACGAACATGGAAGACCTTCTCATGGCGGCGGTTGACAGCGGCCACTATGAGCTGATAATGCCGGCGTTTAATTTTATGAAATTCCCCAAAATCCCTGATGTCCTCAAAGAGGCCAAAAAGAAGGGCGTCGGCGTTGTGGCAATGAAAACGCTGGCCGGTGCGAAGGACATGAAACTTGATTTTAAGGGTGCGGACTTTGCACAGTCGGCCTTTAAGTGGACACTAAAACACCCCGAAGTAAACGGTCTCATCGTTACTATGAAAAGTGTCGCGGACATTGATAACTATCTGCCGGCATCGGGGCAGGAATACACCGCCGCGGATGAGCGTGTTCTCAAGCAGTATGCCAGCGTGCATGGCAGCTTCTACTGCCGCACCGGATGCGGGCTTTGCGAAAGTGAGTGCGCAAATGGGGTAGAGATAGCGGCCTCCCTGAGGTATCAGATGTATTTCAAAGACTACGGGATGGAAAAGCGGGCGATGACCTCATATGCCCGGCTTTTGAACAAGGCAGAGGCGTGCCTTACGTGCAAGAATACCGCCTGTTCGGGGGCGTGTCCATATGGGCTGCCGGTTGCGCAAATGCTTCGTGAGACCCATAAGACGCTCACGTTTGACGTGTAAGGATGAGAAAAGAATCTCTCAGATGGCCGCCATATTTATTGCTGGGATTGCTGCCAATAATCGCGGCGGTTATATACACGGCGGGGCAGAGGTATGACACGGCGGCAATAATGTCTACGTTTCAAAAGTACAGCGCCGAATCGATACAGCTTCCCGCTGATGTTGAGGGATACAAAAAAGTCGGCCCCCCGCGGCAGTTTACGAAGGACAACCTCTATGAATATAACGACGGGCACGCCGAGTATTTTATCGCAAAGGGATTTGCCGGCCTGACTGTTTACGATTATGCGAAGGCCGGCACTCAGGCTGACGCCCTTGTTGAAATCTACGACATGGGCAAGCCCATACAGGCCTTCGCGGTTTTGACCGACGAGATGCCGGCAGACGCGGCGGCCTCCGCAATCGGCACGATGGGTTACACGCTGGCCAGGGGAGTGCTCTTTTTTGCCGGGAGGTACTACGTCAAGGTTATAACATTTAACGACGCCGTCCCGGCCGATAGGATTGCCGCTGTGGTGGAGAAATCGATAGGTGCCGCCGCGGAGCCTTTTACGCTTTTTGAGAGGTTCCCGAAGTTTGGCAAGGTAGTCGCAACACAGTTTATAAAGGAAAACTATCGCGGCCTTGACTTCGTGCGCGACGCGCTGGAAAGGGAATATACCCTTGACGGCGAAAAGGTCTCTATTGTCCTCATCCCGCAGCCTGACAAGTCGCTGGCGGCTTATCTCAATTTTTTCAAAACCACTAACACGAAATACACGGTGGTGCAGCGCGGGGGAAGGCAGCTTTACAAGATAGATGACAAGTACGAGGGGCAGTGGTCATTAATCCCCATGGAAGACACCCTCATAGGGGTATTCGGCAATATCAGCGAAGATAAAATCATGGAGATTATTGCGCATAAGGGTTAGCATTCTTTCCCCTGAAAGTAGATCAAATTTACCGTGGGGGAACTCCTGCTGCGGTTGACGCATTGACCTTGAAATCTGTTATAATCAATGAAAAAACAGAGGAGGCGTCTATGGCATCCGCGTTGGTAATTTTGGCAGATGGATTTGAAGAACTTGAGGCAGTGGCGGTAATCGACATCCTTAGGAGGGCTGACATAAAGGTGGTTGCCGCCGGACTTAAAGACGGGCAGATTACAAGCGTAAGGGGAGTAAGGATAATACCGGACGCGGCCCTTAACGCGGTTAGGGCAATGGATTTCGATATGCTGGTATTGCCGGGCGGTGCGCCCGGGACGGAGGCGCTTGCAAAGGACGAACGGGTAAAGAAGATCGTTGTTGAGATGTCAGAAGGCGGCAAATACGTTACAGCTATATGCGCCGCGCCCTATGTGCTTTCCGAGGCCGGCATTCTTTCAGATAAAAAGGTAACAAGCCATCCAGGTTTTCAGCAGAAACTCACTGCCAGAAGCGTATCTGCCAGTGAGCGCGTCGTTGTAGATGGCAGAATAATAACAAGCCAGGGAGCCGGTACCGCCGTTGAGTTTGCCCTGCAGCTTGTCGCAACACTGGTTGGCAAGGAAAGGGCTGGGCAGATCAGCATGTCGATGGTTTGCGAACCAGAGCAAGGCTCAAAAACGGCCTAAATGAGGCTCATAGAGACGACCCTGTTGCGGCCTTCACGTTTGGCCTTATAGAGGGCGTCGTCGGCCTTTTTGAGGAGTTTTTCATGGGTATCCGTTATTTCGCACAACTCGGATACACCAAGGCTTATCGTCACTTTTGCCGATGTATTAGCAAATCTGTTTTCCTGCGATTCTACGTTTTTTCTGAGCCGCTCAGCCACCATCATGGCGCTGCTTATTGTGGTCTCAGGAAGGATACAGCAGAACTCCTCTCCACCATATCGCGCCAGCGTATCGTTTACCCTGAGCGTGTCAAGCGCTGTGGTTGACACCTCTTTCAGGACAAAATCACCACACTGGTGGCCGTAGGTATCGTTTATGGCCTTAAAATGATCTATGTCGAACATGATAATGCTTAACGCGTGGCAATATCTCTTGTGCCGGTCAAATTCATCCTTCAGGCGGGTCTCAAGGTAACGCCGGTTATATGCGCCGGTAAGGCCGTCTTTGATGTTCAAATCGTGGAGTTTTCTTTCGTAAGCGGCCATCTCTGTCACGTCTTGTATGATAATGAAGAGATGCTCAACGGTGTTATCCTTGTCTTTGATAGGACCAATCGTAACGCTTTGCTGCATGTGCTGAAAACCGGAGACTTTTTTTTCGAATTTAAACAGATATTTGTGGAGTTTTTGCGACATGAACACAAAACTGCCGAATTTAAAAACAGACCTGACGCTGCGGTTGAAATATTTTGTGTCAATATCAGGGAAAAACCCCAATAGCGGCGATCCGATTATATCCTTGCTCTCAATGCCGCTGTGCATGGTCATCCAGCGGTTCCAGTAACAAACCCTAAGCTCTTCATCCAGTATAACGAGGCCGATGTTTATTACGTCAAAAACCTGTCTATAGATCACTCGTACTGTTTCCAGAAAGCGCGCAAGGCATCTTTAAGTGTATGAATCGAATCAAGGCTATTTACCAGAAACAAATGACCCGACAGCTCGCGTCCTTCAATCTGGAACAGGGTCTTCAGTAAAATTACTCTGCTTTCGCGCTCGAAACGATTTTCAACAAAGGCCTCGCTCAACTGCTCCCCGGATATTACCCGCGGCGGCACAAACGTTACCACATCTTTAAGGAGCTCAGCCATCTTGCTCACACACGCCCCTATCAGAATATTACCGATTTCTATCAACATTTCATTGTCAAGTTCATCAGACATTTCAGAGTCAAATCCCATGTCCGTATCTTCCCTGAACATCGCAATCAACTCCAGCTCAGCCTCATGTGGAAACGCAAGGAGGGCAACACCCTTGGATTTTCCCCAATAACTTTGCTCTACTATCTTGAAGTTCTTCAGGTCGCCTATTTCAAGTCCGATGAATTCCGACAAACTCACTGCCTTCTTCAGTTTCAGCGAGGGCACGCTTAAAACAATAAATACGTTTATAACCTCGGCAAGGTCGGCAGAGGCCTGCCCAAACGCAATATTCATAATCTCCTGAAGTGTATCTATTTCCAATTCGGAAAACGTGCTATCGTCATTCACTTCCACAAGTTCACCCCTGTATCCCTTGAATTTTGAGGAGGGCCTCTTCGACAGTGGCCTTAACCGGAGGTTTTTTCAAAACCGTAGAGATGCCAAGCGCAGTAACCCGTTCAATAGTTTTAGTTTGAATATCCGCAGTCAGCACAATTATTGCCGCATGAGGGTCAAAGGCCTTTATCACTTCGATTGCCTCAAAACCCGTCATCACAGGCATCGTCAAATCCATAAACGTTACATCCGGGCGGAAATTCTTATAAGCATCCACCCCCTTTGCCCCATCGCTGGCTTCAAAGAACTCGTAGCCCTTGTCCTTTGGAATACACCCCTTGATGAAAAACCGGGCAGACGTCGAATCATCTACTATCAATATCTTCCTTATAGTAATCATCTCAAATTCCCCTGACGCATATTTGACATCATTAATATTCTAAGCCACACTTTGACATAAATATAACATTGTTTATTAATAATGTCAATAACGCACCACCTAAATCCCACGGTGGATTTATTCTGGCCTTAAAACCAAGGAGGGACAGGGCAAATCAAATAATTCTGGACAATTATGAATCGACAGTAGTATCATCAGTGGTATGGACAGGAGTTATGTTGAAGAAGTA